>JAOZJV010000126.1 GCA_029935695.1 Candidatus Krumholzibacteriia bacterium
TGAGGGCAAACTTAATGACAAGGAAGTTCTGGCCATCACCGAGTGGCTGAAGTCCATTTCCCAATTTGCCCAGACGGAGGGGAATTAAATGAGTAACTTCTCCACCTTCGATCATAAGAAAATTGCCATGATGTTCCTTGGCTGGACTATGGCGATGTTCATGTTCGGCGGCATCTTTGCCGGTTATTTCAAATTCATGGCTTTCAGTGGTCAGAATGTCGATCAGGCTACTTTGGATCGGATGCTCACCTATCATGGTGTCATCATGGTGTTCATGTTCCTGATTCCGCTGATTCCTTCGGTGCTGGGTTATTTTCTGCTGCCCCTTCAGCTGGGTGCGCGGGATATGGCCATGCCGAAATTGTCGCGTTGCAGCCTGCGGTTCTATGTGTTCGGCGTCATCCTGTTGATGGCTTCTCTGGCGACCTGTCCTGTAGGCACCGGCTGGACATTCACTACACCGTATTCACTCATTGATGGTGGAGCCTTCACACTGCTGGCTCTGGGGCTGTTTTTCATGGCTCTCAGCTGGGTGGCCACAGGGATTAATTTCCTGATGACGGTGCACAAAAAACGTGCGGTGGGTATGGGCTTTTTTGATATGCCTATTCTGTCATGGTCACTTTATCTGACTTCCTATGTGTTGGTGATCTGTGGCCTGATGTTAAGTATCGTGATCATATACCTGGCTGCTGCCGTGGCTACTGGCCGGGGTCTGTTCAGCGGTAACGTCAATCCCATGGATTGGCAGACCTACTTCTGGTTTATCACTACCCCGGCTGCGTTCTTCGCCATTATTCCAGCCATGGGTATCATCACTGAAGTCATTGCTGGTCTCAGTCGCAAAGCCGTCACCGGTTATCGTACTGTTGTCGGATCCATGATTGCCCTTCTGGCCATCAGCTTCGTGACCTGGGGAGTGCATCTCATTGGCATGGGACAAAGCGCGGCCATCAGTTTCTCCTTTGCTGCCCTCTCGCTGCTGGCAGTGATTCCCGTCTCGTTGATTGTTTACAGCTGGCTTGCCACCATGAACCGTGGAGCCATTTTCTGTGGCGCGCCCACTACCTATGTGCTGGCTTTCCTGCTCAATGGTGGCATCGGCGCCATGCTGGGTCTTTTCCTGACCAACATGTCGGTGGGCAGTTATCTGGCAGCCACTCTCTTCACCACGGCCCATCTGCATTACCTGATGATGGGCGGCGTTTTTGGAGCCATGATGGCCGGGTTGTATTACTGGTGGCCCAAGTTCACCGGTCGTTTGTACAACCAGAATTTTGCCCGTCTTGGCGCAGTGCTTTACATGGTGGGATTGAACCTGGCTTTTTTCCCGCAGGTGATCATGGGAGCCAAGGGTTTGGCCCAGGGTGCCCATCTGGTGCCTGCTGATTTGGCTGGTCTGCAAATCCTGTCATTTGTGGGGATGGGATTGTTGATCACTGGGCTTTCCATGGCCGTGGTTAATCTGATGACATCGTTCACCAATGGGCCAGTGGCTTCAGCCAATCCCTGGGGTGCATCCACTTTGGAGTGGCAAACAGCCTCTCCGCCTCCTGTCAATAATTTTGCAGAGCTCCCGGAGGGTGGAAATCCTTATTCATTTTAGAAAAACTTAAAACGAGTCAATTCGATAGCCTGCCGCAGTTTAACCTGCGGCAGGCTCGTTTTTGGTAAAACGTTAATAACAGGACATAAAGGTGCTTTTTAGAAAAAGAGAGTAACTGTGTAGGACATAATGGCTTGGCCTGATCCTGGGGGATAATAAAGATTGAATATTTTGGTTGATATAGGACTGATCCACGCGATAATATCGCGTCAGACTACTCTGTTCCAGTAGTTATGTTTTTTCACCTGTATTTGGGAGGATGAGATGAAGCTCTTTTCCAAGCTCGCAGTCGCTCTGCTGTTTGTCGCTTTGGTCGGCATGACAATCAGCCCCAGCACTGCAAACGCACAATCGGCCCTTCAGAAAGTTATGAAGGATCGTGGCCTGACCGAGAAAGATATTCTCGCCGCAGCCAAAACCTACACTCCCACCGGTGGACGCGATGAATACATCGTCTGTAGCTCCGGTGGTCAGAGTGGCCAAATAATGTTCTACGGAATTCCTTCCATGAGAATTCTGAAGTACGTGGCCGTTTTTACACCCGAACCCTGGCAGGGTTACGGATTCGATGACGAATCCAAAGCCGTTCTGGCTCAGGGTCGTATCCAGGGCAAGGACATCACCTATGGTGATACTCATCACCCTGCCTTTTCTGAGACTGACGGTAGCTACGATGGCAAGTTCGTTTTCATCAACGACAAAGCCAATCCTCGTCTTGCTGTTGTTGATCTGCATGACTTTGAGACCAAACAAATCGTGGTCAACCCTTTCTTCAAGTCTGATCATGGTGGATGTTTCGTCACTCCGAATACCGAGTACATCATGGAAGCCAGCCAGTACGCTGCTCCTTACACCGATGACTTTGTTCCTCTGAGCGAATTCAACGACAAGTATCGTGGTGGACTGACCTATTGGAAATTCAACAAGGATATCGGCCGCATCGAGCCCGATAACTCTTTCACCTTCGAAATGCCTCCTTACAGCCAGGATCTTTCCGATGCCGGTAAGGGGCCCTCGTACGGTTGGGGTTTCAACAACTCTTTCTGCACCGAGCGTTATGTTGGTGGTATCGAGAAAGGCCGCCCGCCCTACGAAGCCGGTTGCTCCTCCAAGGACACCGATTTCCTGCACGTGACCAACTGGAAAAAGGCTGAAGAACTTGTGGCCGCCGGTAAGGTCAAGAAGGTCAACGGCGCTTATCTGATCACGATGGAACAGTCCATCAAAGAGGGCCTCATGTACCTGGTACCCGAGCCCAAAAGCCCTCACGGCGTTGATGTGACTCCCGACGGACTGCACATGATTGTCGCTGGTAAGCTGGATAGCCATGCTTGGGTTTACAGCTTCGAGAAAATTATGAAGGCCATCAAAGACAAGAACTTTGAAAGCCACGATCCCTACGGTATTCCCATTATCGCTCTGGACGTTGCTCTGGAACGCTCGGTCAACGTTGGCCTGGGCCCCTTGCACAACCAATTTGATTCTGTAGACGGCGTTCTGTACACATCCATCTACGTGGATTCACAGATCACCAAGTGGAACTACAAGACTGGTAAAATTCTCGATACCATTCCCATCCACTACAATGTTGGTCACCTCATGACCATGGAAGGCGATACCAAGACTCCTGACGGGAAGTACCTGGTTGCCTTGAACAAACTGTCCATCGATCGTTTCAACCCGGTGGGACCTCTGCATCCTCAGAACCACCAGTTGATCGACATCAGCGGTTCCCAGATGGAACTGCTGTACGACATGCCCGTGCCTTTGGGTGAGCCTCACTATGCAGCGGCCATCAAAGCCGACAAACTGCAGCCTGCAGTGCGTTACAAGGTTGGTTGGGACAGTCGTACCGACAAGAAGAGTGAGTACCGCTGCCGCGCTGGCCGCGAGAAGGTCGTGCGCACTGACGATGGCGTCGTGCATATTTACGGCACCCTCATTCGTTCTCACATCACTCCCGAGACCATCGAAGTTTATGAAGGTGAAACAGTTTCTATTCACCTGACCAACCTCGAGCGTGCTCAGGATGAGACTCATGGTTTCGCCATGTACAGCCAGAATGTGCAGCTGTCTGTGGAACCGGGTAAAACCGTTTCTACGACTTTTGTTGCCGACAAAGCCGGTGTGTATCCTTACTACTGCACCGAGTTCTGTTCCGCACTGCACCTTGAGATGCAGGGTTACTTGCTGGTCATGCCCAAGGGTTACAAGCCTGATGATGGCCCCATTGAAGATGGTGTAAAATACACCAAGGCTGATTACGAAGCCCAGGTTGCAACCAACATTGCTACCCAGGACGTCATCAACCAGGTTGTTGGCTTCATCACCAGTCATAACTACCAGGACTTCCCCTCCGTGGTCGCCCTGGTTGAAGATGCCACGGATCAGCTCGGTTTCGCCGAGGAATCCAAGGTCAAATCTGAAACTGCAGCAGCCAAGGGTGATTACCAGAACGCGATGCTCTGGGCCAACCAGTGGTGGCAGTATCAGGTAAAGACTGCAGACATTGGTCTGCGGGCCAAGACCCACCTCGAGCAGAATGGTGCTAAAAAGGTTAAGTAATGACCAGGTTCATTACTTTCTGATTTAGTCAGTTCGAGAGTTGCAAACGATGTCAGGTTCCGGGCTTTTGTGCCCGGAACCTGATGTCACAAGAAAAGTAAGATCTGAAAGATCTGGAGGATGTTCTAAAATGAGATTTTTCCTGAAATCGGCCAATTTGTTCCTGCTTTTTCTGGCCCTGATAACTCTGGCCTCCTGCACCTGCGGAGACCGCGAAGAACGGCAGGCCGAAGCTCGCGAACGTCAGGGATTGATCCTTGCCAACGTCGTTGAAGCTGTTCAGGAATCCGAAGGTGCCCGGCTTTACCGGGAGAAAACCTGCAACACCTGTCACGGTGATAATGGAATTATCCCTCTGATGCCCAGTTATCCTGTGCTCGCCCAGCAGGGTGAGCAATACGCACTCACACAGATGCTCGACATCAAGAGTGGCAACCGCGCGGCCGGTCAAAGCTCCGCCATGAAACCCATCGTCCAGGGAGTTACCGATGAGGAACTCGCCATCCTGGCCAACTTTATCGCCACTGAGCTGGGCCAGGGCAAAGCCATTGGTGCCGGCAATGCCGATCCCGAATCACCGGGTGGCAAGCTGTTCAAAGCCAAGACATGCACGGCCTGTCATGGCAAGGATGGCAAAACGCCCATCCTGAAGGAATACCCCAAGATTGCCGGACACGGTGCTGAATACGCCAAATTGCAGATGTTGGACATCAAGAGTGGTGCCCGCGCCAACAGCATGGCAGTGCTTGGCATGAAAGGTATCATGCACCTGGTGACCGAAGAGGAAATCGATCATCTGGCTGATTACATTGCAGCGATGGCCCGGTAATTCGGGTGCCGTTTGTTTTTGGGATAATGTTCGTTTGGTAGAGAGAATGGCTTCGTCGGTGGAGCCAAAATAAACTATGAGGAGAAGTCATGAAGAAGCTCTTGTTGCTCGCGGCCTTGATGATTGTGGCCCTGCCGGTGATGGCCAACCCGGAGTGGAATGCAGGAGGTGGCGAAAAAGATGAAGCACTGCTGCTGACGCCGGATTTGGAAAATGGTATTGAAGTGTACGAAGTGTGCGCCGCCTGTCACCTGACCGAAGGTTGGGGAACCAAAGAGGGCACCTTCCCTCAGTTGGCCGGTCAGTCCTTCAAGGTTGCCATCAAGCAGCTGGCTGATATTCGCGCCTTGAACCGCGATAATCCCACCATGTATCCTTTTGCACTTCCCGAGGCCATCGGTGGCCCTCAGAACCTGGCTGATGTGTCTGCATACATCGCCCAGCTTCCCATGAACCCCGACAACGGCAAAGGCGAATGGGCTGAAGGAACCAAAGAGTTTGCCCACGGCAAGGCACTTTTTGAAAAAAATTGTGTGGAGTGTCACGGTCCCCATGGCGAAGGCATGGAAGAGAAACTTTTCCCCGTCATCTGGGGCCAGCACTACAACTACATGGTGCGTCAGTTTGAGTGGATTCGTGACGGTAAACGTCGCAACGCCAACCCTGACATGGTCAAACAGATTGCCGAGTTCAGCGATTACGATATGAAGGCCGTGGTTAACTACGTGTCTCGCATTCCCGTTCCTAAAGAATTGCTGGCTCCTTCGGTTGATTGGCTCAACCCGGACTTTGACTAAATCTTCGCAGGCCGGGTGGTTCTTTGAGGGCCATCCGGCAGGCTTTTTCCCTCGGTACAGGCTTTTTTCGCCCAAAGTGGACTAAGGACGAAGGGTGTTGGAATGAACGCGAAAAGCAGTAAAATGATTCTCAGCAGTGTCCTGATCGTGATTGCGGTCGGATTGCTGTTTCCCATCTACAACTCACCGATCTGGTGGGTGTCTCTTGAGGCTCCAAACTATCCGGAAGAATCTTTTCCTGATGGCGTGAAAATTCTGTTCCATTTGAATGGTGTTTTCAACGGTTGCGAAAAGATGGACAAAGTTGAAATCATAGAGGACGAGGCCCTTGACTGCGTCCATGAAATGGACACGATCAATCACTATGTGGGTATGTATCCCATTGCCTCGGGTGGGCCGGTGGAGTTGTTCTTTTCAATCTTCCTGCTGGCCCTGGTTGGCGTGATGCTTCTGGCATACATGTGTGTCAAGCCACTGGTGCGCACCGGCATCATGGTGGTCGGATTTGGCGCTCTGGCCATTTGGATGGGAATGGCCTGGTTGGGTACTGATGGTCTTGACTATCACAGTGGTGAATACCTCAATGCCCGTATCACGGTTTTGGGCTCTGAAGCGGAAGATCTGTCCGATGATTCTGATTCGGCCGCAGATGACCAGGTGGCATCATTAAAAGCCGCATTGGGTGAAGGTGGCGTGCAGCTACCTGAAGGCATGGGTGCCCTGGAAGCCCTGGAAGCATCACAGGCCGGAGAAGAAATTGATGTTGTAGAGGTGGAAAAACCTGCGGAAACTCCTGGTGAAATAGAAGCAGAAGTGGAAGCACCCGCCGGTGAACTGAACAAAAAACAAATGGCCATTGCCTTCTTGAAAGATGAATTCGAGAATTATCAGGAACGCCATGTTGTCCAACCAGAAGAATGGAAGGGCAACGGCCAGCAGATGGTTGCCTGGCACTATCAGAAAAGCCTGGGCAAATATTTCCGTGATCAGGAAGTACTGCGGCCCATGGTTGATAAAATCAAAACTGCCGGCAGCGTTGTCTTCTGGGGTGTGTTGGTGATCATGGTCTTCCTGATCGTGATGGCCCGCAAGCCCAAGGGGCCGGTCAACTGGATGCTGATTCTCATCCCCATGGGACTGCCTCTGTATTTCGTTGTGGAATACGTAACCTGGCTGTGGTGGTACGGTCATAATATGAATAGCATGGGTGCTTTTACTCTCAAACCTTTCACCCCGACCGCCTTTGGTCAGGGAAAGGTGGCACAGTTCACCACCAACTCGTATCCCGAATATGGATTCTGGTTGATTGTGTTGTTCACTGTGCTTTTGGGTGTGGCTGCTTACCTGCGCAAACAGGAACAAGAGAGTGACGAAGAAGAAAAGTGACCTCATACCCGGAGTACTGATTCTGGGTCTTCTCATGAGCCTGCCGGCATTTGCGCTGGCAGGCTTCCCCCCCTTGCAGGATTTGGTAGATGCCACCGAGGAGAACGGGATTCTCACTCTCGAGGCTGGCACCTATGCCGGTCCTGTTACGCTTGATTACCCCATCACCATTGACGGATCTGCCGGGGTGACTGTCGATGCTGGTGGCAAAGGTTCCGTTTTTTACCTCGAATGTGATGGTGCTGTCCTCAAGAATATGCGCCTCATCAATTCTGGTGGTTCTTTGAATGATCTGGATTCCGGAGTTCAGGTGCGCGGAAATTTCAACATTATTAAAGATTGTGAAATTCTGGACTGCATGTTCGGTGTTGATCTTCAGCAGGCCGAATACTGCATCGTGCGGCGGAACCGTATCAACAGCAAAGACAAACCACTGGGTCAGCGAGGCGACTCGGTGCGTCTGTGGTATAGCTTCCATAATAAAATTCAGGACAATGAATGTTTTGACACCCGCGACATGGTTGTTTGGTACAGCTCGGACAATGAAATCACCGGCAATACAGGTCGAGGCAGCCGTTACTCTCTGCACTTCATGTACTCAAAGTATAATCTGGTGGAGAACAACAGCTATTTCAACAATGCAGTGGGCATTTTTCTGATGTACAGCGATGGCATTGTTGTGCGCAACAACACGGTGGCCCACGCGGCGGGTCCCACAGGCATCGGCATTGGTTTCAAAGAGACCAGTGAGCTGACCATTGACAACAACAAAGTCATGTACTGCGCCAGTGGTTTCTACATCGATGTATCGCCATTTCAACCGGACACCATCAACCATTTCGAAAACAATGTTCTGGCCTACAATGGTTTTGGTATTCGTTTTCTCAATGACTGGACCGGAAATGTATTCATGGACAATCAGTTCGTGGACAACCTGACCCAGATTTACGTGGGTGGCGGTAGTACTGCCAACCGCAATGTGTGGGAAGGCAATTACTGGAGTGACTACGCGGGGTTCGATATCGATTCCGACGGGATCGGCGATACGCCACACGAAATTTTCGCCTATGCTGATCGCATCTGGCGAGACAGTCCTTATTCCCAGTTCTTCAAAGGCTCTCCATTGCTGGAGACTCTTGATTTTCTGGAGCGGCTGGTGCCGTTTTCTGATCCGCAACTGCTGATCCGGGACAAGACACCAAAAATGCGGAAGGAGGAGGCGATCATCATTCTGGAATCGGAAACTGAAGCCATTCTGGATTTGTTGTCGTCGGGTGCTGATGGGAAATAATACAGAAAAAACCGCAAAGAAGCCCAGTGTTA
>JAOZJV010000127.1 GCA_029935695.1 Candidatus Krumholzibacteriia bacterium
AGGATCTTGGCTGAAAAGACTGCTTTTGCCGGAGACCCGGCTTTGAGTGACTCACTGCTGGCCACTGAATATACGCGTTTGGGTAATTTTGCGTTTCCTGATTCTCTCGTCCCGGCCACTGGGGTGACCCTTCCTGCTTTCACCGCCGATTTACTCAAAATTGATAATCAGGCGGTCACCAAGTGGGTTTCCTATTTTTCCGGTCGGGGTCACAAAAATTTCCAGGTTTGGCTGGACCGCAAAACCTCCTGCAGCGATCTGGTCACTTCCATTCTGGATGAATATGGCCTGCCCCATGAATTGATCTATCTGGCCGTGATTGAAAGTGGCCTGAGCAGCAGAGCCGTCTCCAGTGTGGGTGCTGTGGGCCCGTGGCAATTCATGCCGGGAACAGGAAAAGCCTACAAGTTGGATCAAAGTTGGTGGATCGATGAGCGGCGGGATCTGGAAATGTCCACCCATGCAGCGGCAAAGTACATGACACGTCTGCATAAGCGTTTTGGGGACTGGGCGTTGGTTCTGGCATCCTACAACTCAGGTGAGAACCGGGTGGCCCGGCGCATTCGTCAGCACGGTCATGATAATTTCTGGGACATGCGTCTGCCGTCTCAAACCACCGCCTACGTGCCCAAGTTTATTGCGGCGGCCCGTATTGGCGAAAATCCCGAAAAGTACGGATTCACCACCCACACCATGCCCACCTTGGAATACGATGTGGTCAAGGTGCGGGATGCCACAGATCTTGAACTCATGGCCAAGTGCGCCGGTGTGCCAGTGCAGGAAGTGGTTCAGTTGAATCCAGCCCTGCTGCGCGAGGCCAGTCCTCCGGGCATGAAGGGATATCCCATTCGTGTGCCCAGAGGCAAGGGTCCCAAGGCCACCACGGCCCTGAGCAAGGTTCCCCTGGACAAAAGGCTGACCTGGCGGCGCCACAAGGTGCAGCGAGGTGAAAACCTGGGCATGATTGCCCGCCAATACGGCACTTCAGTCAAAGACATCGCCACTTTGAACAAAATGAAGGATGTGCACCTGATCCGCCCGGGTGATCAGTTGTTGATTCCCATGCCGGCTCAGCTTGCCCAGTTGGCCCGCTCCCGAGCGGCTGAAAAGGGACACTACGTGCCACCGGCCGGTTACCAGCGGGTGTCTTACAATGTTAAAAAAGGCGACAACCTGGGAATTATTGGCCGGAAGCTTGGAGTGAGTGTTAAGCATCTGCGAAAAGTTAACGGGATTTACAAGACCAATTTGATTTATCCAGGCCAGAAATTATATGCCTACCGACCCTGAAAAAAGCCGGGCCATCCTACGGGGATGGCCCGGCTAATCAATTTATCCACTTGCCTAGAACCTCACCGAGGCACTGATGCGATGGGTCACCTTGTCAATATCCAGTGAATCTCCAGCATACGCATAGTCAATGGTCAAAGGCGAAACAATAAAGCCGGCACCAGCAGTGAGATTTTTGGACTCCCACCCACTGTCAAAGCCTGTCCTCAGGAAAACCTTTTGAGCAAAAGACAGCTCCACTCCAGCATGCACATTGGTGCTGACACTTCCAGTATGGTATTGATCAGCCGTTTGGCGGTTATCAAATCGAGTCTCAAAGGATGTGGCCACGATCAGCCCCATGTTCCACTGAGTCAATGGTTGATTCCAGGCCAAAGCAGGCACGATGGCGGGAGTGATGAGCTCGGTATGGCTGGTGCTCCAGCTCAGGTAGGTGGTGGTTATATCCTGAAATTTGATGCCAAAGTCCAAATTCTTCCAGATATAGGGCCGCAGAAAACCAATGTCTGCCCCTACACCCAGACTGGAATATTCGCCGATGCTTTGGCGCACGAATTTCAGGGTCGTACCCATTTGCCAGGACCCGAGCTGTTCGCCATAGCTGAACATCAAAGCAAATTCCTGATCGCTCTTATACCGGATCTCATCCTGACGGTCCAGCAGGCCCAGGGCTTCTTCATCGGAAATCACACCATCGCCATCGGTGTCCAGTTCGTCCTGGAGATGATCGGTGAAAGGAATATCATCCACGCCGAGACGGATCAATGAGATGCCGATTCCAGCCTGGCCATCACCCAGAACACTCCAGCCAACAGGTTGAGTGTAGGCGGCAAAATCTCGATCAATGAGATCACCAAAACGTTCCGAATGCATCAGCATCAATTCGTTGTCTTCGGTGGTAGCCAATCCGGCCGGATTCCAGAAAGTGGCGCTCGGGTCATCAGCAACCGCGGTGAATGCTCCGCCCATCCCCAGGGCTCGGGCGCCGGCACCATTTTCCATGAAAGAGCCAGCATATTTGGTTGCGTGGGCCATTGGCGGACTGAAGAAACCCAGAACCATTGTCACACTCATAACAACAGGCAGAACCCGTTTCCAATACATTTTTGCCTCACTAGCCAGGGGTAGGGTTAGAGAAGGGAGTTGCCTCCGTACTTTTGAATTATAGGACATTTTCTCAAGACAGGCCATAGGCTTTGATCTTTCTGTAGAGAGTGCGCTCGCTGATCCCCAAACGGTCAGCTGCCACCCGCCGATTCCCATGGGTGAAAGCAAGGGCATCTTCGATCAGACTGCGCTCTGCCGTTTGCAGATCTCCAACCTGTTGATCGGCCAAAGGACTGAAACCACTGTCAGCCGAAAAAGTTTCAACCACTCGCCTGCTGTTATCTGTGGCCCAGGGAATATGAGGGTCGCCCCCGGTTTCCCGAGCCATGATCAAGGCTTTTAATTCTCGCAATTCCTGCCTTATTTCCAGCAGTGTTGTGGCCAGCAATCCCGGATCAATACTGGAGGCGGAAGAATGCAAATCGAAAGGAACCGGCAGAAAAGGCGTTTCGTTCATGACCTCTGCCGATCCGAAACCAACGGGAAGATCATTCACATCGATCAAGCCGGTTTGCTTGAGCACCACCATGGAGCGCACGGTGTTGCGCAGCTCACGAACATTTCCGGGCCAGGGATTGTTGACCAGGGCCTGCAGCGTCGCTCGCGTGAACCCTTTGACATGCAAATGATGCCGCTGGTTCTCTTCCTGTAGAAACTTATCGGCCAGAACCGGGATATCTTCAGGATGATCACGCAGGGCCGGAGTATTGATGACCACGACCTTCAGGCGATAATACAGATCCTGCCTGAACTGACCTTTATTAACCCTTGCCCCCAAGTCCTGGTGTGTGGCAGCCACCAGTCTGATGTCGCTGGATTCCAGTTTGCGTCCGCCAACCGGCGTGAACTCTCCCGTTTCCAATGATCGCAGAAAACGGGTCTGCATATTCAGGGGCATTTCTCCCACTTCATCCAGAAACAGGGTTCCGCCATGGGCCCTTTTGAATACTCCGGGATGGTCATTCACCGCACCGGTGAAAGAACCTTTCACGTGCCCGAACAGTTCGCTCTCCAGAACGCCTTCACTCATGGCCCCACAGTTCAAGCTGATGAACGGGCCCGACCGCCGGGGAGAGTTCTCGTGGATAGCCTTGGCCACCAACTCTTTGCCGGTTCCACTTTCCCCGAGAACCAGAACATTGATATTCATTGGGGCAGTGTGTGCAATCATGCTGAGCATTTCGGCAATGGAGCGGCTGCGCCCAAAAATACCACTGTTCTGTCTGACTTGGCGCAGCTGAAGAAGCCGCACAATCGTCACTTGAATTTCTTCGGCGGGAGTATCGCCGGGAAGTGATCGCACGGCAGCATCGGTGTGGTCTTCCGGTTCAGGAGTAATCACTTCATCCTGCCCGAGCAAGACCAGGTCAGCATCTGTTTTCATGGAGAAAAACTTGCGCTCCACATGCCTGAATCGGGGATAATCCCGAGTGTCGAAAAGGAAAACAGAGGTTTTTCCCTGGTCAATTTTAGCCAGCGCTTCGGATGGTGAATCGAACAGGAACAATTCGACATCGGGCAATTGCCAGCGGGAAGCTGCGCCGTACAATCGTGTGTTTCGGCTGAGAAGAACCACGGACCGCAAAACAAACCAGCCTTTCTTTTTCAATCAAATACAGGGGTGTCTCGTATCTGCCATTGTGGCACAATACACCCGAACCCATTGATTAGAAAGGTTTTTCCGTGGCAGTACAATCTTTTTTTGGGCTATTTGATGTCCAGATAGGCCGAAGCAAGTTTGACGGATTCCCGAATTTGTTCAAGATTTTCCTCTACAAAGCGAACTTCGATGTCTGCATTTTTGTGAAGCTGCAGAGCGTTGGTGAGTTTGGGGTCAAATCCAAGATCACTGCGGGATGGTTCCATGGTGTTGGCCAGATAATCGGCAAGGGTCACCAGAGCTACAGCATGATCCTCCCGGTTGGCAGGAGAGCCCATCACCGTTTCGTGGTGGTTGCCAAAACAGGCGACCAACAATTCCGGGAAACGCCAGGATTTCCCAAAGGCCTGACCAATGGCTGCATGATTGTGACCGAATTCTGCCTCTTCTTCCTGGCAGAGGGCCAGGCCGGAAGTGGACCGTTTGTTGATCACGTGGCCGTATTCCTGGGGAGCGTGCAATTCAAGCACAAATTTACCCATATCGTGAAGCAGGCCACCAGTGAAGACTTCTTCAGGATCAGGGTATCCCACCATGAAAGCCAGATGTTTGGCAATGGCGCCCGTGACCACGGAATGTTTCCATAATTCACGATAGTCCAATTGGCCCTGATTATTGGACACGGCTGTCATGACAGAGGAGGCCACCGTGATGCAGATAGCCACTTGGCGAACGGTACGGTAACCCAGAACTGCAACACAACGGTTGATATCGGTCAGTCCCCCACGTCGTGAATAATAAGGTGAGTTGGCCAGACGCAGTACTTTTGCCATGAGAGGCGCGTCAAGGCGCACGACTTCAGCCAGGTCCATGGCCCCGCTGTTGGGATCATCCAGAACTTTCAGAATTTCAATGAGGGTTTCGGGGATGCTGGGGAGGTTCTCGACACTGTTCAACATTTCCCGAATGTCCAGGTGTGATGCTGGTGCCAAAGCTGAAATGGTAGTGGACATAATCGATCTCCCTAAACGAAGATTTCCATCTCAGTTTCAAGTGTTTCCTGCAACATTGCAGTAGTTTCCGAGAATGTTTCTTCACTCAGTCCAAGAATTTGATTGGCGGGTGATTCGAAGACATTCAAATCCGGCTCATCTGAAAAACCAATCCCCATTTTATGGCAGAGTTGGTTGGCAAGATCCAAATACAACAGCAGGGGCATGTCCGGTGACATGGCTTCCTGGTTGTGATGATTGCGAATCACGTCTTCCAGAATAGGCGAAAGTTTCCACTTGTTGACCAGCAAAGCCCCGACTTCTGAATGGGTGAATCCAAAATGTTCCTGCTCAGTCACGTGAAAAGATAGATTCTCGTTGTAAACAACCTGAACAATCTCATCAAACTGTTCAGGGATGCGGATGTTCAGGACCAACTTGCCGATGTCATGCATCAAACCGGCCAGGAAGGCTTCTTCCGTCAGTGCCGGGGCATGTTTTTGTGCCAACAGACGGCAAGCAAAACCAACGCCAATGCTGTGTTCCCAAAGCAGGCGTTCTTTCAACCCGCTGCGGCTTTTCCGGGTGTTGTAAAGATTCCTGGCCGCGCTGGTGACAACCAGGCTGCGAATGGAATTGAACCCGAGCATGACGATGGCTTCAGTGAGGGTTTTGATTTTTCTGCTGCAGGAATACATGGCACTGTTGGCAATTTTTAAAATGCGGGCGGTCATGGCCTGGTCGTCGGAGATCACTTGTTGCAACTGGGCAGCCGAAGTATTGGGGTCAGACGATAGCTCGAGAACCTTACTGGCAACCTGAGGCATAGCCGGCAGGTCCCGGGTTGACATGATGATTTTTTGGAGTTGTGTTTTGCTATCCTCTGATTCCCCCACGGGGGTTTCAGGTGGATTGGCCAACGTCGTGCTCATTCAGGCTCCTGGATTCAAAGGCCTCTTTCTGCATCTGCAGTAAAAGGCCGTTCTCAATCCCCCATTTTAGCTTTTTCAGCCAACGGATGTCTTAAAAAGATATTCGACACCTTCTGTGTCGTCCTTTAGGTGAGAAAAACCAGTAGTTTGGTTTTCTTTCTGCAATCCATGAATAATTTCATCAAGAGTGTCTGCTGCCCGGTGCAAACGATTGGTCAGATCATAAGAGACCTGGTTTAATGCTGCTGCCGGTGCGGTTCCTTTGTTTTGCAGAGGAAAAGTAGTGGGTTCGTACCCTGAGTCCGTTTTACGGGCAGTTCCCGAAGTTGAAGAGTTGCTTCCACCAGTATCGCTGAGGTCTCGTTTATGGCGCTTTGCAGCCAGGAGTTTGCCGAAGTTCAGACCTTTAAAATTGAAACGGCGCACCATGGTCAGAATTGAAACAATCAGAAGAGTTGCGCCCAGGGCCATGGCTGCAGCCCCTGCCCAAAACACTGGCCCCATGGTTTGTGCATTGTTCAGCATGTTTTCAATGATCACCATCGTTTACCTCTTTCAATTCTGTCTTTCACGCTCTCAAATCCACCAAAAGACCAAGCTCTTCTTCACATTCTTCATCATCCTGGAGCAACTCTTCACCCTCTGGGTTGTTGCCATCAGCCAGGTTTTTCTGAATTTTCTTTTCCAGGCGTTTCTTTTTTCTCTTCTGGCGCCGATCCTCATCCGGATTGATGTGACCTTTTTCTGTTTTCTGTGCTTCCTTTACCCGTTGGGTCTTCATGGAATCTTTTTTACTCAACTCTTCCGAGAAAGAAGTGGTCGGCTGAGAGGCTTGCTGGGCGCGCGCCTGGGTCTTGGCTACGCTTCCCAACTGGGCCAATTGAGTTGGCATTGATACTCCGTCGCCTGCCATATCTCCTCCTTTACCGAACCGACTATTGGTCGGCCTTCTTGTTTATCATTCCATCAAATGGGCCATTGACCATTTCCCGCCATCCAGGCCAGACAGGAACTGAGCTGGAAGATGGTGAAGCAGGCCATGATGTTGACCGGTTCCAATTTCTTTGAACGTTTGGCAACAGGAGCCGCTGGTTTTTCCTTGGTTGTAACTTTTTCCTGTTTGCTTTGGATCTGCTGAGTAATTTGGCCAATGGAGCTTTTGCCTTCATGGCGCTGAATCTTACCCTTCAGACGGAAAATTGCCTTGGTGTGGATTTGGCATACGCGACTTTCCGTCACATCCAGAATTTCGCCAATTTCCTTCAGGGTCAGTTCTTCGTAGTAATAAAGAACCAGGACCAATTGTTCTTTTTCAGGCAGCTCATTCATGCGTTTGCCGATAAGCTGCTTCATTTCTTGCAGGGCCAGAACCTGTTCCACATCTTCTGTTCGTGGATCAGCCAGGAATTCCCCCAGGGATGAACTTTGTTCGGAATCATCACTGCCGGTGTCAGCATCCAGCGACATGATGGTAGCAATGGAAACCTCGCCCACCATGGAATCCAGATCACCCAGTTCAATTTCCAGGTATTTGGCCACTTCCGAATCGGTGGCGTGACGTCCCATCCGCACTTCAAGGGTGGCGTATGCCTCCTCCAGTTGCTTGGCTTTACGGCGCAAGCTGCGGGGGAACCAATCCTGACTGCGCAGCTCATCGAGGATGGAGCCACGAATCCTGGGGATGGCGTAGGTCTCGAATTTGATCCCCCGATTGTGGTCAAAATTATCCACAGCCTGGATCAGTCCCAGAAGACCGGCGCTGATCAGATCATTGAATTCCACATAATGAGGTAAGCCAATGGCCATGCGACCGGCAACGTATTTGACAATACGAGCATAGATATCTACCAGTTCGCGTCGAGCATCCTGGCGCTTATCCGTTGAGATTTTCTCCCAGACCTCGTAGTGAGCAATTTGAGCTTTATCCGACATTGTCAGACCTTTCTGAAAAGTTGTTCAAAAAGTGGGTTGCAGTTTCCATGCCATTTATTCTTTCCGAAACCTGCCGAATCAGGCAGCTTCCTTGCTTTTATCTTTTGTTTTCTCGACGATCTCTGAAGTGTTGTTTTCAAAGAGTGGGACCGAGACAACAGCTAAAGTGAGTATTCCACCCAGGAAGAAGAATCCCAGGTAAGAGAGAATCATCCGTTTCATGGTGGTGAACAGACCCCAGTCCTGCCAGAGGCCGGCACCAAGGGTGATCACCAGAGCAGTCAGAGCGAGGATGTTGACAAGTCGGTGCATTCATCAGCCTTTCATGCTGTCGGTGTTGCCACTGGTTTGACCCAGTATGAAATCCAGAAGTTGTCCGCTTGTCGCAATATCCACTGCGTCGTTTTCCTGTATCAGAGAAATGGGCAGCGGAATGTTGTCCGTGAAATCAAGCACTTTGGCAGGGCAGCCCGTTTGTTCCATCCTTGTAAACCCAAGCCAATCACAATTCCAACCACGAGACGCATGCGAGATTTTATTCATATCCCGGGGATCCTGGGTTGAAGGGATTAGCATGTGGCGATGGAAAGTGGTGTTCCCCGATAACCAAGTGTGGAGAGTTCCGCCATTGCTCATCTCCGGAT
>JAOZJV010000663.1 GCA_029935695.1 Candidatus Krumholzibacteriia bacterium
ACCAGGTTTGGGGAATCAAGGCCCCGTCAATATCACCAGAGCTGCGGCGGACATCCAGCAAACCTTTTTCCAATGTCTGCTGTCGGCAATTGGGAAAGATGCGGCCCCACAACCTTCGGCCGGGAACCAGCAAATCCCAACTGACCAGGGCGCCACAAGGATCTTTCAGACGGTTCATCAGGGCCCGGGTGCGCAGCAGGGGCAAATCAAAGGAAGCCCCGTTGAAAGTCATCACGACACTGAATTCCCTGGCCAGGATGGAAAGCTCAGCCAGCATGGCTTCTTCGTGGATGAAGTCGGGAAGGAAATATTGACGGGAGTGAAAAGTGCTGCCGGTGATCCATCCCACGCCCACCAGAAAAGCGATGGTTCCGGTGCCCCCGGAAAGTCCCGTGGTTTCGGTGTCCAGAAAGAGGATCTCCTCCAACTTTGGATTGGCCTGCCCTGCCCTGGTGAAAAAGCCATGCAAAGGCGGCAGGTCTTTCCAGGTGGAAGCAACCTCATCCTGGTATTCACGGGTCCACACTTGACGGTCACTGACGGATGAACACTTCAGCTGCAAGTGAGCCAGGGCATCTTCACGAGTTTCAGCCGTCATCACAGGACGCGCTGCCGTGGGTGCTTTGTTTTTACGGGAAAGCCGGTCGAGGTTGGCCAGTCGTTTGCTTAAATCCATCTCAGTTCTCAGCAAAGTCAGAGCACGTTTTGTCCAGGAGCCAGGCGGCGGCTTTGCGGGCCGTATCGCCACTTTCGGTGGCTGGCCCCACACACGAAGGACAGCCTTTTTCACAAGGACAGGCATGAAGGTGATCCTGGGCAGATCGGCAAATTTCTTCAAACTGCTGATGGATGCGGCGGGCGTACCCGACACCACCGGGAAAAGCATCGTAAATATAAAGGGTGGGACAGCCGGTAAATGGTGAACGCACCATGGCGGTGGAATGAAGGTCCGAAGGATCAGCCATGATGAACACGGGCGCCACTCTGCCCAACAGGTGCGACAACCCCTTGAGACCATCGCCCAGATCCAAACCATCAGCTGAAATGTCATCAGCTGTATCTTCGGGAAGCTCCCACCAGAAACTCACGGTGTGCATTTCCATTTCCGGCAGATGAACCCGCCCCGCGCCAATATTTTCATGGGTTCCGAGTTTGATTTTTTTAAAAACAGTGACCTTGGCCACCAACCCCACTTCCCCCACGAGCAAATCCCCAAAGACCAACGGTCTTGATTCTTCGGCGGTGAGAGTTTTGAGTTCACTTTTGCGCTGGGCATCGGTGTAATAGTTCACCTGCACCGGTTGCACATGAGCCTCGCGCCGATCCCAGTCCAGCTGGTCCACATGGTACTGCTGGGCTCCGTGCATGTAGACTGCGTCGTCGTGAAGCATCTCCTGAGCACTGAACAAATCCATCTCGCCAATGATGCGGCCCCCGGGAATGCTTTGGTCGATGATCACCACGTTGTCCGGAGCGGCGCTGCGCAGGCTGACATCTTCAGCCGGATAGGTGTCGGCCATCCAGTGGTACTTGCCCGCGCTGCGGTGCAGCACACCCTGCTCGGTCAGATAGTCCAGAATTTCCTCCACTCGCTGCCCGCCATAATATTCTTCGGTGGTGAATGGCAGTTCGAAGGAAGCGCATTTGAGATGACTGATCAGGATGATCAGGTTGTCGGGATCAAGGGTGGCGTGCTCGGGGCTGCGCCCGAAGAAATAGTCGGGATTGTTGATGATGTACTGGTCGGCAGGACTGCTGGAGGCAACCAGCACCACGGCGCTGAGATTTTGCCGCCGCCCGGCCCGGCCGGCCTGCTGCCAGGTGCTGGCAACAGTGCCTGCATATCCCGCCATCACGCATACATCAAGACGGCCGATATCGATACCCAGTTCAAGGGCATTGGTGGAAACCACTGTGCTGACGGTTCCATCGCGAAGGCCCTGTTCAATGGCCCGTCGTTCACCAGGCAGATACCCACCGCGGTAGCCCCGCACTTCACCGCTTTTGATGCCCACCCGGCGGCCGGCTTTTTCCAAATATGTCAGCAGCAGCTCCACCCGCATGCGGCTGCGGGCAAAAACAATCAGCTGGGTGCCGCTGGACATGAAACGTTCTGAAATGCGGCGGGTTGTTTTAATCACCGACTGTCTGATGCCCAGTTCCTGGTTCACAACCGGCGGGTTGTAAAAGATGAAGTGTTTTTCACCGCGAGGAGCGCCGTTGCGAGTGATTTCTTCCATTTCCAAACCGGTCAGGCGGCCAGCCAGTTCCCGGGGATTGGCAATGGTGGCGGAACAGCAGATGAACTGAGGATCGGCACCGTAAAATTGGGCC
>JAOZJV010000664.1 GCA_029935695.1 Candidatus Krumholzibacteriia bacterium
GGTTTGAAGGTTGGCCAAACCGCTGTCTGCGGTGAGAGTGGAAAACTTTTCGCCGGCCTTGTAGAAATCGATGTGCACGGTGATCAGTTCCACATCACGCTGGCCTGAATATTTGTTCATCACATCGCTGACGAGGACCCAGTTGCGAATTCCCGCGTTGGTTTCCACCAGACGGTATTCAAAAAACTGCTGGATGGGCAAATTGTCGATGGAGGAGTCTTCCTCTTTATCACCCAGCTCAGTGTCCGGGCTGGCGTTGGGGTTTTCCCTGCAGCCAGCAAAAGAAAAAAGCACCAGAATGAATGCGCCGGTTAACCAGACTGGGGAAAATAAATTTCTGAACTTCTGCATTTTGCGGTTTCCTGAAACTTTCAAGGTGAAGACGTTTTTTTGGGTGCTACCCACCTTTTATGAAACCATACCCACTGCGCCGGGTTCCGGCGAATAAAATTTTCCAGATTCTGGTTGCACCAGAGCAGCAGTTCCCTGATTGCCTCCTCTGAGTCATCGGGAATTGCTGGAGGTGCCCATGCATCAGCTCTTTGGACCAGGTGGCCGTTTCCGGATTTGGCCAGGGCCACGGGCAAAATGGGAATCCTCTGCCGAAGTGCAATCCGGGCAAAACCCACGGGAGTCGGGGCATCCTGGCCGAAAAACGGAATGGGCAGATTTTCAACCCTGGTGTTCTGGTCCAGTAAAACCGCCACCACGCCCCCGCCGCGAAGGTGACGCAACAAAGGTGCCGCTCCCTCATGCCGGGGCAGAATCTTCATGCCCAGTTTTTGGCGCCGGTTCTGGATCAGACGATCCACCGGAGGGTTGTGAACTCTGCCGGTGACCACGGCCAGGGGACCAAGACCAGCCTGATCCATTTCCCTGGCCACCCACGCACCCAGCATTTCCCAGCATCCCAGATGGCCGGTCAGAATCAGCACACCCTGCCCGCTTTGACTCAACTGTTTGAGTTCGTCGACCAGACCACGCTGACCCTGAGCTAAATCCTCTCTCACCATATCATTGCGGTGAACCAACTGGGGAACTGCCAATGTGTCGTGGAAATTTTCCCCCAGGGCATCAATGGAGTCTTCAAAAATTTTCTGAAGGGATGAATTGTCCATTTCGGGAAAGGCCAGGGCCAGGTTCGACAACGCCCGTTGACGTTCGGTGGGCCGCAAAGCCGCTGCCGCCCGGGCCATGCTGCGGCCCAGCCATCGTCCTGTGTTGAGGGGTAACCGGGAAGCCACCCAAAGCACAAACACCAACAGCCCGTAGTAAAGCCGGCGCCGAATGCGGCGCCACCAGGGCAGAGTGTTGTTTTCAGCAAGGATCACTGTTTACAAAATCCCGGCCCGCAGAACATCATGAATGTGCAGCAATCCCACAGGTTTTTGGTCTTCGTCGACAACCAGCAGCAAAGTCACTGGCCCCTCTTTGCGTTTTTCCATCATGCGCAATGCAGTGAATGCCAGGGTCTCGGCTTCGATGGTGGTGGGGTTGGGATTCATGGCGTCGGTGATGGGTGAATCAAGAGCATCGTCCCTTTCCAGGAGCACTCGTTTGACGTCCCCATCCACGCAGAGACCGGCGAGCCGGCCATCATCATCCACCACACAAACACAACCCAGGCGCTTGCCCACAATTTCGGGCAGGGTTCCGCGCAGGGTTTGGCTGGTGGACACCACCGGCAGTTCATCACCGGTGTGCATCAGATCGGCCACCTTCACCTGCAGCCGGCGGCCCAAAGCTCCGCTGGGATGAAACTCGGCAAAATCTTCACTGCGGAATCCGCGCATTTTGATCAGGGCCACCACCAATGCGTCGCCCATGGCCATGGCCGCCACGGCGCTGGATGTGGGGGTCAGATCGAGAGGGCAGGCTTCTTTTTCCACTGGCGTGTGCAAGACAATATCACTGGTGGCTGAAACTTCAGACTGGGCTCCGGCGGTGATGGCGATGCTTTTCATGCCGAAATTGCGGCAGCGGGTGATCAGGTCCACCACTTCGGTGTTGTTGCCGCTGCGGCTGAGGCTGATGAGAATGTCGTCAGCCTTGACCACTCCCAAATCACCATGAGCGGCTTCCACCGGATGGATGAAATTGCTGGGGGTGCCGGTGCTGGTCAGGGTGGCTGCCAACTTGCGGGCCACGTTTCCTGATTTCCCCAATCCCGTGGTCAGAACCCGACCCGAACAATGGTAAAGCAAACGCACGGCCTGAACGAACTGATTGTCCAAACTGCGGCCCACGATTTCCAGGGTTTCCGCCTCCTGGACAAAGGTCTCCTGCCCTATTTTCAGGATTTCCTGATCGGAGAATTTTGCGGCGGAAGGCG
>JAOZJV010000665.1:0-1843 GCA_029935695.1 Candidatus Krumholzibacteriia bacterium
CCGGCAGATCCCATTGTTTTTCTATCAGGCATTTGGCACCACTTATCTGGGTGATGTCCAGGGCATCCTCCAGAATTTCCCGCAAGTCCACCAGGGTTTGCAAACCAGTGGTCGAAACCCGATCCTGCTGTTGTTTGACAATGTTGGTGATGTGCTCAACATGTTTTCTCAGGGCATCAATCTTGGCCAGGCTTTCGGATTGTTCGTTGTCCAGTTGATCTGACAGGGAGGCCAGGTAGCCAGGCAGTTTTTTGCCGGTCTCGTCTTCATCAATGAAATGTCCCACCGTGCTGCCTTTTTCCTGGAGAAGGTCGGCCACCTTGTGCACTCCACCTATGCGGCTGCCGGAAATATGATCCCTTAAACTGGAGGCTCCCACGGTGACGCTGTTCAGAACGTTGCCCACATTGTGCAAAACATCGGTGGCCACTTCAGCCATGCCTACATTGCGGGCCTGGTCCACCAGTTTGTCCTGGGCCTGAACCAATTGTTCGCTTCGTCGCTCGATGGTGCGGGTGAGGTGCCGGGTGATCAGGCTGACGGACATGAAGAGCAGGATCTCCACCACACAGAATCCCACCATGGCGTAGAAAATATTCATCCAGACAGCGTTGTGAAAAGCAGCCACCTGGTCTGTTGCCGCGGACCAGATCAGGACGATGCCTGTAGGGGGTAAATCCCGGTTAGTGGCCGTTCTGAAGTCCCGCAAAGGGAACCCGGTCAGGGCCATGGGGATGTCATTGCTTTCAATCAGGATGGTGCGGGGATTGTTGAACAAATCCCGCAGAGATTCAATTTTGAGAATACGCTGACTGTCATGTCCGGTGACCGACTCAATGTAAAAACCATCTACGGCAACGGTGTCTTTGAAGGCCTTGGACATCATTTCGGGCCAGACATTGGCCCGCACGTGTTCTTCTGTGAGCAGAACAGCAATACCAGCACTTAAACGCCGGGCCAGATCTGGCAATATGGTGGCAAAAGAGGTTCCTGCTTCAAGGGCACCCGCATGAATTTTCTCGCCTGTTTGAGGATCCGTGCTGAACACCGGGACTACACCCCGGATACCCGAAACAACGCGACCGGTTTCAAAACCAGTGACCATTTTCAGTTTGTCGTTGACCGCCACCACTGTGTATCGGCACTGATCCATGGTGTCGCCAAAACGATCGGGCCGGTGAACGCGCAGGAAGGAGGTTGAGCCGGGTCCCATGTGGAAGTGCAATTGCCGCACCTGAAAATCGTTGGTGACCTTGAGCCAACTGGGAGTCACTAGATTATAGAGCTGCTGGCGAAGGACCGCGGTCTCGGGGCCACCAGGTCCGCCACCTTCTTTTTTGGCGGCGATCACACCACGGAGAAAGAGATCGCTGATGCGGGGATCGTTGGAGACATAAGTGGCCATCAGGGCCATGGTTTTTTCAATATCGGCCAGGGTGAGTTCGAAACTGCGCCGCTGTTCCTGGCCCTGGAGTTGCAAACTCTCTTGCAGGGCTTCCTTGCTGTTGAAATAATTGATGTAAACGAAAGTACCATCGCTGGCTGCAATAAAGAGACTCAGAAAAAGCAGGATTTTTGTAGACCCGCGCATGCTTCCCTTTCAGCGCCCATGGTCAGGCAAAGATTTACTTATGCCAGCCCATGGATTTCCACATGCGTGCGGCGGTTTCCTGCAACAGGCGGGCATCAACCGGGGGAGCATCGCCATTGAGGTAAATACGTTTTCCGCCAACATAAACAGCGTGGATGTCCCAGGGGTGGAAATCGAAAAGCATATGGCTGAGCCAGGTGTCGCTGGTCAATGGGGTTTTCTGGAAGTTCTCCAGGATGATGAAATCAGCGG
>JAOZJV010000665.1:1853-2325 GCA_029935695.1 Candidatus Krumholzibacteriia bacterium
TCCCGGCATCAAGACAGCCAAAAGGCTCATCAAAAATTTCCCGGGCCAGGCGGTAATTCCCGAGCCAGAATTGGGCTGCTGCCCGGCGGCTGAGAGGGCCTCGGCCACCTTCATTGCCCCGGAAGAAAGTACTGCGCAGTTCACCCCAGAGGTTGTCGTCCAGGCCGTCGGTGCCCAGGCCGCAATTATTGGGGAACCGGTCCACCGGTGCTCGTCCCACACCATTGTTCATGTTCGAGCGTCCGCAGTGCACCAACCAGACACCTTTGTCCTGCAGGGTTTGCATGTCGATGGGCGAGAGGTCCACGCCGTGGGCAAAGATGCTGCCCGGCCGCACGAGGCCGAAGTTCGCCAGGCGGTCCAGAGGGTCGGGCCAGCCACGATCCTGGCTCACTTCACGGTCTGTAGTGCCTTCGGCAAGATGGATGTGAATGCCGGTGTTCATACGGCTGCAGATGCCTTCCAGCAATTC
>JAOZJV010000666.1 GCA_029935695.1 Candidatus Krumholzibacteriia bacterium
ACCAAACACAGCCAATCCACCCTGGGCCGTCTCCCGATACAAACTGGGCATATCCTTCCCGGTTTCCTTCATCACCTGAGTCACCACATCAAAACTGATGAAGTGGCGGCCATCCGAAAGAATCGCATACCGTGCCGAATCAAAGGCTCGGGATGCCGCATGCACATTCCGTTCAATACAGGGAATTTGCACCAGCCCATTGATAGGATCGCAAGTAAGTCCCAGGTGGTGCTCCAACCCCATCTCCGCCGCATATTCAATTTGTGCAGGAGAGCCACCGGCCAGTTGAGTCGTGGCTGCAGCCGCCATGGCGCAAGCGGTGCCCACTTCACCCTGACAACCAACTTCCGCCCCTGAAATGGATGCATTGTATTTGACGATGTTGCCCACCAGCCCCGCAGTTGCCAAAGCCCTGATCACTGCCGCGTCACTGACCTCAAAATGCTCCTGGGCAATTTTCAAAACTGCCGGCAATATGCCGCAGGAACCACACGTGGGCGCGGTAACAACTTCCCCACAGGAGGCGTTTTCTTCAGACACGGCCAGGGCATAGGAAAATAATCTGCTCATGGTTTTTGCATGCCCGGAAAGGCTCTTGGATTTAGCGAAATAGGAAGCGGATTTCCTCTGCAGTTTCAACCCCCCGGGTATCAATCCTTCATTGGTGAGGCCCCTCGAAACAGCGGCTTGCATGACTTTCCAAACTTCCGCAAGATGCTCCTTGATAGCCTCGCCTTCGGTTTCAAAAACAAGCTCCCAAAAAACCTTTCCCGTGTCTTTGTAGTAATTCAAAACATCCTGCATATTTTTCTGCTGATAAACAGATTCCGGCTGGCGGTCCTTGTTGCTGTCATCAAGAATCTGGCCACCCCCCACGCTGTAAACAACCCACGGATCAGGCTCGGATTTTTGGTCAGCCACCTCAAACTTCAGAGTATTGGGATGAAATTCCATGGTTTCTTCCGGACGCCAAACCAACTCGACTTTTGCCGGCTGCAATTCATTCAAAATAGCCACGTCTGTGAGGTGGCCTTTGCCGGTGGCAGCCAGACTTCCGTACAGAGTCACTTTGAATGACTGGGCCTTCGGGTGTTTGTCCCGATAAAGTTGCGCCGCCCGGTCCGGGCCCATGGTATGACTGCTGGATGGCCCTCTGCCAATGCGGAAAATGGGTTTGATGGATTCCATGATAGCTTACAGGCTCCTTCTGCAATTTTTAAGATTCGACACCACCACCGTTTACTTGGCCAGCTCGGTCAGTAACTTAACGCTGGCTTCTCCTTTGACCCGATTGCCTTTGGCATCCAAGCCAATGAAGTACCACTTAACCATTTGCTCAGGCACACAGTCTATTACACTCTGATTCCACGCATCTGTATATGATTTGTCCGGCTGAAGCTCTGAATTTGGGCAATCATACCTTTTGGCAAAGTTTTCAGAGGTATAGGTATACGGAACCTCGACTCCGTAAGGAAACTCCCATTGCCCGTTCCTTTCAACGAAATAGCCAAACTCAAGAATTGTTACGGTTCCTTCTGTGGAAGTGGAAGAAACTGTTGTGCTGTGTTTCCACTGAACACCACTGAGGCTGGGAGTATGAAGTATATAGAGAACCGGATCCGGAGTGTGGGTAACTGTCAGTCCCTCAGGCAACGACGCAAGCTCATTGAGCTTGAGGTTGGCTTCGAAGAGCGCCTCTGTTTTTTGTTCCGCCTGAGCTGGACCTGTTGAATTACAGAAAATCAGAATTGAAATGAGAAGAATGTATTTCACGAGATGGTCTCATCTTTTGTTGAAGGAGAAATAGCCAATGCCCTTACCGCCATCACAAAACCACACGGCCCAATGGTACCATATGCAGATGCATTAGTTCCCCCTCACCTTTTTTTATGCCTGGTTCCAACTGTAGGCTGCAGGCGGAGATTTCACCATCAGGTTTAAATCATGAGCGTGAATTCGGCTGTGGCACTGGCTGCAGAATACCCGAAGGTTTGATAATTCGTTACTGCCACCTTTGGAACGCGGAACCATGTGATGTATTTCAAGGAATTTTGCGTGATTGCATCCGGGGGTTTGGCACTTGTGACGGGCCATGGCCAGGACTTTTCGTCTTGTTGCCGGAGGGATTGATGTGGTATTCCGGCCGCCGGGAGTTGAGATCCGACAATCGCATTGGTAGCGTTCATACTCCCTTTTACCGATCTCCAGTTCGCCTTTACTCGTTTGCACTGTGGAAGATTCACACTCGGGGCAATGATGGATGTGGATTTGGGCGGGTGGCCGGAAGCTACTGGAATGTTCCTCCCGGGGGGAGACATTTTGAGA
>JAOZJV010000128.1 GCA_029935695.1 Candidatus Krumholzibacteriia bacterium
GATGGTTCTCACGATAATCCCCCCGAAATTGACCACGATACGGAGCAAATTGAAATACTATTCATGGATTCAATAACAGTTCCACCAAAATAGCCACTTGACAGTGAATATATTTAATTCTACTGTGTATATAGTTTATACACAGCAAAAACGGAGAATAGAATGTTCATCACCCTGTCCCCGGAAAATCCTGATCCCATGTACCAACAGGTGCTGGATCAGATCAAAGACGCCATTGCCGCCGGGGAACTGAAACCCGATGAGCTGTTGCCTTCGATCAGGGAACTGGCTCTTGAGCTTGGAGTCAGCGTCATCACCATCAAGCGGGCCTACCAGGATCTGGAATCCCAAGGGCTGATTCGCACCCGGCGGGGATTGGGTTCATTTGTCATTACGGTGGATCAGGATGTGCTGCGGAAAGAAAAGTTGACCGAATTCCAAAAAGAGCTGAGCCGGATCATTGCCCGTGGCAGGAAATTCAATATTTCAGCCGCAGATGTCATCACTCTCATAAAGCAGATGGATGGGGGCCAGAAATGAATATGATGATGGAAACAAGCCGACTTTGCCGATCTTTTCCAGAGTTCGACCTGAAAGATGTAGACCTGAAAGTGGCCCCAGGCAGTATTCTCGGCCTGATTGGCCCCAGTGGTGCCGGAAAAACAACCCTGATGAAGCTGCTCATGGGGCAACTCAAACCATCTTCCGGCAGCTTGAAAATTGCCGGCCTTTCATATCCCCATGATCTGAAGGAAATACGCCGGCGCATAGGTTTTGTTGGTGAAGATCCTCCCTTCCAACCCCGAAAACAGGTGCAGGAAATCGCCCACTTCATGCAACCTTATTACCCTCGTTGGGACTCCGCCCAATTCAATAATTTCCTCAAAGATTTTGACATTAATCCACTGCAACGTGTCGAATCCCTTTCACGGGGCCGCAAGACTTTGCTCTCTTTGGCCCTTGCTCTTTCCCATGAAGCAGAGCTGCTGCTGCTGGATGAGCCCACAGCCGGGCTGGATGCCATCAGACGCCGGATCGTGCTCAGACTGATGGCCGAGTTTGTGGTTGATGGAAACCGCTCCGTGGTGATCACCACCCACCAGACAGAAGGCCTCGCCCCCCTGATCGACAAAATTGCCATCCTGAATAACGGTCGACTGATTCTGGAATCCGAAACAGAAAAATTACTCACCTCCTGGAAGTGGATCCTCTATCGCGATGGTGCTTTAACGGAGGAAATTGAGAATCAACTGTTGTGTAAGGAAAACGGGGCCTTTGGTAATCGGGGAATGATCCAGAATTTCCCAAAACATGCAGAGGCTTTGGAAGCTGGCAGGACAGCCGGCGACATCCAGATCAGCAACACCTCCCTTGATGATATTCTGATTTCTCTAACGGAAGGAAAGTGACATGGCTAACCTGATACGAAAATACGGCATGTTCTACCTGACCCATGCCGTGACATTCTTTTTCCTTTGCGCCTATTCGCTGGCAGCCAATGCGCCCAACTACCCTTTCCTGCCAGCTCTGTTTCTTCCCATATACCTCAGCGCAGCCGTTGCCATGAGTGAGCGCGAGGCCGGCGATCCACTATTGGGAATTCTGCCCCTTACGCCTCGTGAGATCATGAAGGTGAAATTCATTCTGGGATTTGTATTTGTGGTCGTTTGCTGGTTTAACATGGGTGCTTTTACGGTGCTCCAGAATTTGAGTCCGCAACTGACCGTCCAGGTGATGAAACTCAATACCCTGAGCAGCATTTTCACCCTTTTACTGGCGGCTGCCTTCCAGCTGGGAATTCAATTTTTTGGCTGGCCGAACTTTCATAAACTGATCATTTTCTGTGCTGTGATGTTTGGGCTTTTCGGTATTATTTTCTTTATCAGCCTGGCTAAATCAGGACACAATCATCCCAGTGAATTTCCGCTGATTCCTGTTCTTGATTCCCTGCCGGTGTTGGTGGTGGGAGCGCTTGCTGTGGTGGGTATTTTAATATTCAATTTTGCGCTTCGTCGTGGCTCGTGGGATGCCGTCTGAAACAGGGCGGAAATTTTTGGCAAGAAAATCTTAAATTTGATGGCCATTTTCTGCTTTTGGCCAATACTGTACGCAATAGCTGATCTTCAATCAGCCATTAATTGCCCAACCGATTGCCTTCACGAAATCTACCACAACAACAAATGGGGGAAATACCATGTTCACCAGAAATTCCAAGCAGTTCCTTCTACTTGCAGCACTGGTTCTGGCCTTTTTCGCTTTAAACGGCTGTTCCAGTGATGACGACCCTGCCGATCCAGGTGGCGGCGGCAGCAGTGATGCCCCGGTTTTTTCCGCTGGAGCAGGTGCCTCCATTGAGTTGCCAGCCGGACTGGAATCTTCCAACGATCCCAACGCACAATTGGTTGCAGGCTACATGGCACAAGTCAATATCCTAGCCAGCATGAGCAATATTTTTGATGTTCCTGATGGTGCAAAAAAATCCATGAACAAGGATAGCAGCTGGGAATACACCTGGAGTATCAACGAACCTCCTGTGGTCATGTCCATGACCCTGACCGTCCGCGAACTCTCTGAAAGCTATACCTGGACCCTTCGCATTGATGGCACCGATGGCGAAATGACCTTCGACAATGACATCGTCTATTTTGCCGAAGCTGCCAAAGATGAATCCTATGGTTCTTTCTACTTTTACGACATCGAGGGTGACGTCAATGATGTGATCTTCAGCTGGGAATGGTCCACCGATTCTGCTGGGGTCTTTACCATGACCATGATTGCCGGTGACGATACTGAGGGGTTCAAATCCGTATTTGTTGTCAACCCGGATGGGTCTGGAACCCTGGACATCTACGAAAATGTCGAAATGAGCTGGCAGATTCTCCTGCACTTCGAATGGGATGCCCTTGGAAATGGCTCCTGGATTGTTTATGAAGACGGTGTGGAATCAGCTTCTGGTAATTGGTATATTGGCGGAAATCGATAACCGTCGGTAGATTTGGATGGAAACGTTTATGCCCCGGACAGAAAAGCTCTGTCCGGGGCCGATACTAAGACTTGATCACCCGTTCAAAATCATTTCACCAACACCATTCGTTTGGTCTCCAAACTGTCATGGGTCTCAATCTGATACAGATAAACACCCGCCGCCGCAGCTATCCCCGAATCATCATTGCCATCCCAGCTGACCTGATGAGTACCATGCTCAAAAGATTGTCCGGAAATCAATCTGCGCACCACTTTGCCCGTAACATCGAAAACAGAAAGGTTCACCGAACCGGCCTGGGGCAAATCAAACTGAATGGTGGTCACCGGATTGAATGGATTAGGCGTATTTTGCCAGAGCTGGACTCGTGAAGCCGGCGCATTCACCATTTCATCAGGATCATCAAAATCACCGGGTTCCACGCTTACGACAAACGTATTAAAGGCGTATTTCAGGATGCCTTGAGAGCCATTCTTGTAAACGATGTGAGGTGTATCATCCTCGTCAATGACCAAGGCGGTCCCGGTTCCGGTCACCCCGCCTGACTCCAGCGTTTCCAATATCCAGGCTTCTCCATTCCATTGGGCATATTTGAAGGTGTGCGAATTCCAGCTGATATAATAGCCGTGGGAAATACAAGGGTAACCATTGCTGTCCAAAGCCATGGATGTGTAGCGCCCGCCAGTATCGATTGTCTCTATGGCCCACTCGTCACCAGTTTTTTTGGCATATTTGAGGTTATCGGGCCAATCATAATAACTGATATGAACATTTTCCTCACTGTCCAGCAGGATTGAGGTGAACGCCCCCACGGATCCTTCACTGTCAACAGTTTCCAGGTGCCACATGCTTCCATCCCATTCGGCATACCGAAGGTCACCAGTGGTATTGTTGCGATGGCAGATGTGCGCATGATCTTCCGAATCAAGAACCATATCACCATACAAGCCGACATAAAATTCACTGTCAACGGTCTCAAGGTGCCAACTCGTTCCATCGAAGCGGGCATACCGCAAATCCACTTCCTGGTTATCGACATATGAAATATGGGGATATCCGAGGGAGTCAATATCGATGGCACAATCCTGGCCACAATCAACACTGCTGTCCACGGTCTCAAGATGCCAGGTGCTTCCATCGAAACGGGCATATTTTAAATGCCCTGCAAAGTCCCCCAGATCTTCATAATAGGCTATATGAGGATGGTCATTTTCATCCAAAACAAGATCTGCGGATCGGCCCATGACACCACCCGAGTCCACAATCTCAATTTGCCAATCATTGCCATCCCAATAGCCATACATGAGGTTTTCATTGGCATCATTTTGATAAGCTATGTGTTTTTGACCCTGGGAATCCAGGGCCAGGTTGGGGTACCCTCCTGCACTACCGATGGTCGAAAATTCCCAGTCGGCCAGCAGGGGCGTGGACAGAAACATAAACGACAAACAGGCTAACAAAACGACCAGTGATTTCATTGAAATTACTCCTTTTTAGGTGTTGCCAAGATGAAACCCCAAAACCAAATTTTTTCTGGCTGACAGAGTCCCAAACCACGATGTGGCGTAGAATCTACCAACTCCCCCTGTTTATTGCTGTTCTGCTGGTAACAATTTTTAACTCATTTGAAACAGAAAGCCCATTTTCTTATTTATTTGTTACCGAATGGCTTTATTCTCCTGAGTTGGGTTTGCTTGCGGTCTGCTTGATCGCCACATTGGTCCATCGGTTATTGCATCTGTAATGTCCCCAATGAACGGACACTCCATTGAGGAAAAGGAATCGCCACTGCCTCATCTTTCCTTTTACAATTACAATAATTCTGTTGTTGGTGACCTTTGCCACACCCTGCCTGAGTGAATCGATACTCAGATTTGAAAACCTCACAACCGATGACAATCTGCCTGACAATACTGTTCGCTCTGTTTTGCAGGACCGAGCCGGGTTTCTTTGGTTTGGCACCGGTGATGGCCTGGTTCGTTATGATGGGTATTCCATGCGGACCTTCTATCTTTCTACTGAAGATTCGTTGAATGTTGAAACAAATTCTGTGCAGAACCTGCTGGAAGACAAAGTAGGAAATATTTGGATGACCGTTCTGGGAGGTGGACTTGTCAGGTACGATCCCCAGGGGGAATCATTCAATTTTTTTCGGCAATCAGCCACCGACACCATCACATTTACCCGGCAAACCATTGCTGATTTAAGCCTCGATAATAATGGAAATATTTGGATAACTTCGCTGAATGAAGGAGTTTTTTGCCTGAACCCGCCTACTGGTGCTTTAACCAGATTCAGCACCGGTACATTTGAATCGCTGATTCTCCCTGATGACCGGCTCACCACTATCTTCGCAGACGACAGTGGGTTCATTTGGCTGGGGTATCTTCGCCAGGGCGTGGTCCGGTTTAACCCCAAAACAGAAACAGCAAAATACTTTAAGCATCAAACAGAACATGCAACGAGTTTACCTGACAATCGAGTGAGGGATATTTATCAGGCTCCAAACGGCGAAATATGGGTCTCCACATATTCAGGACTGGCACTGTGGGAAACCAGCTCCGAGAATTTCCGTACCTTTAAGCCCCAACCAGGTACCCATGACCAATCAGTCAATCATCTTGAAAAAATCACCTCCGACGACAATGGATTACTGTGGATAGGTTCAACAGTCGGATTGTACTCTTTTGATCCGGTCAGTGAGATTTTCAATCAATTCCCTCATGATCCCCAAAATCCTGATTCCCCGGTTCACAGTGTGGTCCTTTCACCCCTTTGTGATCGTTCAGGGATTATCTGGGCGGGGACCTGGCAACGAGGTGTTATTAAGTTTAATCCTCAGGCACAGGTTTTTCAGGTTGAGGCCCATCATCCACAGGACCCCCAAAGCCTCGACAACAACTCCGTCCTGTCCATCTTCAACGATTCCCAGGAAACATTATGGGTGGGCACAGGAACATTTTCCCGGAGAGGATCTCGTGGCGGACTGAACAAACGACAATCCACCCAAAACAAATTCCAGCGTATTCCCTTTCCTGATGACAGGGTCAGGGCGGTCAGGGCCATCATTGAAAAAAAGGATGGGTCATTGCTGCTGGGAACCGATTTTGGACTTTGGGCCATCAAACCCGGGATGCCGAAAGCATTTCGACCCCTTAAAGAATCTCTCGGGATCAATGAGATCAGTATTATATCACTCGCTCTTGATCATCGCCAGAACCTCTGGATCGGCACCGCACAAACGGGGATTTTTCGTTATAATTTCAGCAGTAATTCGGTCTCAAATTTCATATCCCAACCGGGAGATTCAACAAGTATCGGCGACAATGCCATTTTGTCGGTCCTTGTCGATCACAAACAACGCCTCTGGATTGGCACTGATGGTGGCGGATTGAATCTTTTCCTGCCGGAATCAGAAACTTTTCAGCGATTTTTGGAAGAGGATTTCTACCTCGCTTCGATTAACTCCATCACCACGCCCCAGCCGGCAGATGATAATCTCCTTTTGTCGACTTATGGCGGGCTCGTTCAATTTAATACTGATGGCAAAGTGCTTGATATTTTTAATCCCAACCCCGGCAAAACCAGCTATCTAACCGGGGCAGTTTTGGTGGATGGTTCTGAGCGGCAATGGATTTCAACGGACAGAGGGCTGGTCAGATATTCACCTGACACCAAAACCAGAAGGATTTTTACCACCCGCGATGGTCTGCCGGGCAACCGGGTATGTTTTACCTCCTGCGATATTGATGGAGTCTTTTTCTTTGGTGGCCAGAACGGCTTGTTCAGCTTTGATCCCAGCAAAGTTTTCGACCGCTCGTTTGTGCCCCCGGTGGTAATAACTGATATCCAAATTTCCAATGCCCGGCCAAAAGTGCAGCCGGACTCACCATTGCCCGTAAGTTCGGTGATATTGAAACAGCTAACTTTGCATCACCGGCAAAATGATATTTCCCTGACCTTTGCCGCCCTTGATTTTGCCCGACCGGAAGCCAACCGGTATCGTTATCATCTGGAAAACTACGACAACGATTGGCGTGAAGCCGGCATCGAGCGCACAGCTGTATATTCCAATCTGTCACCTGGAAAGTATCGATTCCGCCTTCAGGGTTCCAACAGTGAGGGAATTTGGAATCCCAAAGAGACCATCCTCGAAGTCACTGTTCTTCCCCCCTGGTGGGCCACGAAGTGGGCATTTGTCGCCTACCTTGTTCTGGTCGTTTTTATCATTCTTGGCTCTTATAAACTGGTGGTCAACCGGGAACGGGTTCACCGCAAAATGGAAATCTGGCAACTTGAAGCACGACAGCTCAATGAACTTGACCAGATGAGAACCCGGTTTTTCACCAATATTTCCCACGAGTTTAAAACTCCGTTGACCCTAATCAAAGGTCCACTGCATCTGCTTCAAGCTGATCCGCACAGCGGCACTGCAGAGATATTCGCGATGATGGCCCGCAACACCAAACGTCTCCAGCAACTGATTGAACAGCTGTTGGATATGTCTCGACTTGAGGCCGGAAAACTGCCGGTCAAACGCCAACGTGGAGCACTCATTCCTTTCATCAGAGGTTTAAGTTCCAATTATGATGGTGCGGCCAGGGAAAAAGGGATTGCCTTTGTTAAAGAATTTCAGGATGAATCCGGAGACAGCTGGTTCGACCCGGATCTCGTTGAAAAAATCGTAACTAATCTGCTTTCCAATGCCTTCAAATTCACTCCACCATCCGGTCAGATAAAAATAGCCATCAGTTTATGTGAAAAACCAGCAGATGAGCCCGGTATTTTTGAGGAGGATCATGCTGCTCAGCGCCCCTTGGATTTGAAAATAATCATTTCAAATTCCGGCACCTACATCCCACCGTCAGAACAGCAACGAGTCTTTGACCGGTTTTATCAAATACCCACCGACCTCGAAACAGATCACCAGGGCAGTGGGATCGGCCTGGCCCTGGTCAAAGAACTTGTAACGTTGCTGGACGGAACCATTGAAATTGAGTCTTTTCCTGCCAAAGAGACTCAATTCCTCACCACAATTCCCGTGAAAGTGGATTTGCGACCTCCGGTCATTGCAGATGATTCGTCCGATGATACAGTGGACTCCGAGGTCGCCCAGCAGCCCATGTTGCTTTTGGTGGAGGATAATTCTGATGTACGGTTGTTCCTGCACACCCAACTTTCTGCCAACTATCAAATTGTAGAAACTGACAACGGCCTTGATGGCTTGGATCAGGCCCTGGCCAAAATTCCCGACTTGATTTTAAGCGATGTGAAGATGCCCGGAATGGATGGAATAGAGCTTTGTCGGCAAATAAAAGCTGATCGACGAACAAGTCATATTCCCATCATCCTTTTGACTGCCCGGTCGGATATTGAAAGTCGTCATGCTGGGTTGAAAGTTGGGGCAGACGAATACCTCCCCAAACCATTTGATCCCATCGAGCTTAAAATCAGAGTTGAAAACT
>JAOZJV010000667.1 GCA_029935695.1 Candidatus Krumholzibacteriia bacterium
GCATCATTTCAAAATGGGCGCCGCCCAGGGAATAAGTGCCGCCCTGGCCATCATCCAGACCGGTGGCAAACAAACGCAGGTGCACGCGCAGGCCTGAGTATTCTCCAAGGGTCATTTGGATAACGCATCCTTCCCAGCGTTCTTCAGCGATGTATGTGGTTTGAACGTCACCGCCAAGGGCATCGGTCCAGGGCAGGTTGAAAGGAGGCATGTCGGGAAAAGTATCCGTGCGGTTGCCATCGAGGGACATCAGGGCTTCGCGAATCTGCATGGGATCGGCGGCGCCTTTGAACACCAGGTTGATGGGGTCCATGGGAGAGTCAGTCAGCGATGTCCCGGTGTAGGGCCAGAACGAAAGGTCGGAATCGCCGGCGGTCATGTGGGCAATTTCGTCGGGGACCAGAAATCCATCCTGCCAGATGATTTCCAGGCCCTTATCGGCGGCTTCTTCAAACTCTTCTGCAATGGTGAGGGAGCCATGGTTGCTTTGATTTTCTGCGGGATCGGTGATTTCGTTTTCACTGCAACCAGACAGCAGTCCAGCCATTAACAGCAAAGCACAACAAGCGACGGTCAGGATAATTTTGGATTGGGGTTTCATAATTCCCTCCAGGGTTTGAGGTGGTGGATGTCCTCTGGCCGACTGATGTGCCCCATGGGGCTTTGGAATTGATGAAGGCATCCGGTGGGTGGGTATCCAGATTTGTTCCTGTTTCGGACGGTTGGGTGGAAAGTTTGTAAGTTGTTTGAATTCAGTTGATAACTGATGGGGCAGCTCAAGGATGGTTGGATGTTTTCAGGAAAGGATGAACTTTGTTGTGATGTATTGAATACAGGGGTGTGTGCTGGATGTCACAGGCTTTCATCAGGTCGGGAAATTCAAGATATAGTCTTTTATTGAATGTTTTGGCTGGCGGAAGTAGTGATATTCAATCTGATATTCTCGAAACGTAATAAACCTCTGCACCAATCCTAAAAGGCAAGGAAAAGTGCTTCATGTTCGAACTTCTTACACCTATTTCCTACTGGATCCTGGTTGTCCTCTGGTTAATCAGCCTTGGCTTCTACTTTAATAACAAACCAAAAAACTTGATTCGGTAACCGAACTTAGTGTATAATTGATGGGTTGGTGAGCTTTTTGGCCTTCGCAATGATCAATTAATCCGGGAGAGCGGTAGTCCGATGAACAGGAATCCATACAGTCCATTATGTGCATTGGCAGGGGCGATTATCATCATCAGCATTTGTGCATCCCATGCATTGGCCGATATGTCCCTCGTATGGTCTGACGAATTCAACGGTGCCAGTCTCAACCCTGATAACTGGACGGCGGATATCGGCAACGGTTGCCCCGATAATTGCGGATGGGGCAACAACGAACTGGAATTCTACCGGGCCGAAAATGTCACTGTATCAGATGGAAACCTGATCCTGACCACTCTGGACCAGTATTATGCCGGCTACCACTATACTTCCGGTAAAGTCCACACCAGAGACAAACAGTTTTTCCGCTACGGGCGGTATGAAATGCGGGCTAAGCTGCCCACTGGTGGCGGCATGTGGCCGGCCTTCTGGATGATGCCTCAATACGATGTTTATGGAGGATGGGCCGCCAGTGGCGAGATCGATATTATGGAATCGGCCAACAATACCACTGAAGTGGGCGGCGCTCTTCATTTCGGTGGATCCTGGCCCGAAAATACTCACACCAGCGGTTCAATCTCTCTGGGCGGAGAAAGTTTTGCCGACGAATTTCATATTTACGCAGTGGAGTGGGAGGTCGATGTCATCCGCTGGTATGTGGATGATATTCTCTTTGCCACCAGGACCAGCGATCAGTGGTACACCAATACGGCCCCCGAAAATCCCCAGGCACCTTTCGATCAGGATTTTTACATCATTTTAAACTCAGCCATCGGTGGCAACTACACCGGGTGCATTGAGCCAGAATGCATCACGGCAGACCTTCCCCAACAGTTCCTCATCGACTACGTCAGGGTTTATCAGAATACCTCAAACGTTGCTCCGACAGTGACCATCACTTCGCCAGCATCTGGGGATAATCCACCTGTTGGTGATCTTATCATCAACGCCACGGCCTCTGACGCCGATGGTGTTGTGGCCACGGTGGAATTCTATAATGGATCCGAATATTTAGGTGAAGATACAACTGCTCCGTACAGCTTCACCTGGGCTTCTGTCCCCGACGGTTGTTACGACATTATAGCGCGGGCCACGGACGACAACGGCAGCTTTGGCACCGACACCGTTGATGTCACCGTGGGGGCCGGGTGCGGCCAGGAACCATTTTTAGGT
>JAOZJV010000129.1:0-7218 GCA_029935695.1 Candidatus Krumholzibacteriia bacterium
CACCTGCCCCCAGATCGGATCAAATCTTAACCGGGTGATGGTTCCCTCATACAGGGGATGAGACGCCAGGTCCACGGCATAGGTGCGCACTTCACCATCGGGAATCACCGGCACAGTCAAACGCTTTTCACCGGTGAACGCACCATCGGCCCCGGCAAAGAAAATCTCCGCGGCGCTGTTCTGGGTGCGGTAGGCAGCCCGGATCAACACCTCGGGAACATCTTCGGCCTGCCATTGGGCGGTGGGCAGAATAATCATCGGATCGCCATGGTCCAGAGTCAGTGGCCAGTGGCCGTCGTACGCCGGCGACGGTTCCGTCAGGTTGGCGGGGATGCAGTGCTGCCGATCTTTGGAAAAGATCAGGTTCGGCCCGGGGCTGGGAGCCTGGGAGTAGACATAGCTGCGGATGTCGTCATTGAGATCCCCCAGAATGAGGGTGTACCGGAATTCATAGACGATGTCGTGATCCAGGACATCGGTGTGCAGAGGGGCGATGTAACCGGTGTTGACGCTGCTGGGGCCGCCGATGCCCGGAGTGCCATGAAAGCCACCCACGGTGAGATAAGCACCCGGGTGGAAAATCCCCAAACCCCAGTTGTCATCATCCACCAGGGCGGACCAGTTCTCTGTGCTGTTCCAGTAAGCCCAGGGTGGTCCGTTGTTGTCGATCTGGGTGAGGTCATCACCGGTGAACGGAGCGAGGCCAGTGTAGGTGAACAGGCGGTACAGGGTGCCCACGGTGTACACTGCGGGAAGTTCCTGATGGTGTCCCGGGTACCGGGTGGTATCACTGCGGTAGTTGGTCAGAACATTGCGCACATGGACGCGGTTTTCATCAAGAGTGATCCAGGTTTCCATGGTGCACTCTGAATCAACATCGTAAAGGGCCCATTGCTTGGGGATGCACTTGACGTACAGGGTGGTGCCGTCGCTGCTCTCGTCAATGACTTCAGAACGGTGGTTGTAGGCTTCGCCGGCCTGCACGGGGTTCCAGCTCCAGTTGGGATAGGCCGGATGTTGAACCGCTCCGGGGGGAATGAAAGGTGTGGGGCCTGAATAATAGGATTGCTGGATATAACGTCCCAGATCATGAATGTTGACCGCGCTGTCGTAGGAGCCCATTTCCACCAGGTGACTGATGGCGCCGCCGCTGTTCAGATCGATGCCAATGCGGATGATGCCGTTGTCCATGAGTCGGGTTTGCGACCAGGCCGTCTGGAAAGTGCAGGCAAGGATGAGCAGGAGAACCATGGCAGAGAGATGTTTGGCGGCTGGCATGCTGGTTGGTCCACTTTCGGGAACTGTTCAGGGGATAAATTTGTTTAAAGAGTATACACCATCTCGTCGACTGAGCGGGGCGAAATCACATTCAGAACTGATCGATATCTTCCTCAAACATGGGCCCCGTGGCGGTGAAGACAAAATTTTCCGCATCCAGAACATCCTTGGCCATGGCATTGACCTGCTCTGCTTCAATGGCAAAAACCATAGCCATGGGATCGGGCGGAATTTCACCGAAAGAAGCCAGGTTGATTAACATGCTGCGCCCAGATGAGGCTTCTGAAAAGGCGGCGATGTAACGGCCAAGAAGTTTCAAACGGGCCAGGGCCCATTCATCCTCTGTGAACCCATTTTGAATGCAATGAGCGATCTCATCCTTCAAACTGGCCAGAACCAAGGGGGCTTGACCCGGCTGGCAGGTTACCTCGACCTCCCAGAGAATCACTGTGCCCATGGCCGATGCGTGGCAGGACACTCCGTAAGTGAGTCCTTCTTTTTCCCGTAACCTTGATTGCAAACTCATGGCAAGAGCTTCGCGCAGCAGATAAACCGTGGTGCCCAGGCTTTCGTCAGGCTTCTTGACGGGGTGGGGGGCGAAGGTCAGACTCAAAAGCACATCGCCTTTTTCCGGAGCGTGAAAGACTTTGCCGTGAACACCTTCGAGGTCTTCTTCACTCTTTGAAAACCCAAAGCGTTTTTTCCGCTCGCCAAAGCGTCCGAAAGTTTCCTTGATGGCATTTTCCACGGCCTGGCAATCAGGCTTTCCAGCTGACACCAGAGTGGCGTTGCCCACCTTCCCGGTCACCTTGCTGTGGAGCTTTTTCAAATCCTTGTACTTGACCGAGGTGCCGGTTTGGGGATTGGGATTCCAGGGACTGAGGTAGGGATGCTTGTCGCCCAGGATTTGGCTCAAACGCCAGGTGCTGGCAGCATTGTTCTGCTGATTGCGACAGCGTGTCAGGCTTCTTTCGGCTCCCCGCAGCACCGCGCCCCAACGACCATTGTTTAACTCACGGCTTTTGAACCGCTGCCCCATGGTTTGTGCAATTTTGGGGGAACGGTCCGCTGGTCCATCGGCGGTGTAGATCAATCGCCAGGGCCGCAAACTCAGAGATAAATTGTAAGGAAGTTCCTTGAAAGGTTTGGGGTCGAACCGATCCTGGCGCTGGGTGTCGTCGTAATTCACCACGGCGTTATACAGCAGGTCCAATCCGGGTATTTTATTGCCCCGGGTTTCCTTCAGTTCTTCAAAGGCACGATAACCACCAAAAAACCAACGTTCGTCGTCGGGAATGACCAGGCAGTGCAGAGGTGTTCCATTGGAAAGAGTGGTGTGTTCGAACTGGAACAAATCGGCTTGCCGGTAAACTTCGAGCACCGGTTCAATGAGGTCTTTTCCCAGATGCTCCAGGCTGTCGGTTGCTTTCATGGCTTGATCGCGCGCCACTCTGCTGGCCATGTCGATGGCTGCCGGGCGCTGGGAGTCGCTGCCGTGGCTGACACCGATAACGGCTCGGTCGGGGTTCAAAAACCGTCCGACAAAATTCTGCAGATCTGCCGGTGTGGCTTCCTGAAGAAGGTTTTCCATGGTCTGAGAATCCAGATAGTTGTTGCCGTTGATCAAAACCTTGCCGGTGCCACTGCCGGTTTCCGAAGCTTCTGCCCGTCCGCCCAGATTGTTGAGCACGCGACTGATGCCTTCTTCGAATGCTTCCGCTGATTGCAAATCATCCAGTGTTTCATAAAGCTCCTGCCACATGGCTCCCAGGGCCCTTTGGGCATCCTGTTCCGGATCGAACGGGGGGTAATCCATACCGTAGTGTTGCTCGGGATCAGTGGGGGGATGGAAATAGGTTCCCCTCAGGAGAGTCAAAACAACCACTTCATCAGGCACCGAAAACAAACCCAGGCCTACCCATGAAGCATCCATCATTTCCGGTAAGGCATAGGCCAAAGCGGAGTCCAGTTCATTGTCCAGGGGAATGCGGCAGGCCATGCCCACCAGGTAGCCGGAATGATCGCTGGCATCGACTATGATTTGCCCGGCTTTTATGGGGGGGTATTGCTGGAGAGAAGGCAGGTGGGGCTTGCTCGAAGGGCCAAAATCAAATTTATCACGCACCATTTCCATGGTTGTATCGCAGTCTACCGGTCCGGTGATGACCAAAACTGCCTTTTCAGGGCTAATGCGTTGGGCCTGAAAATCCATAAAATCCTGGGCCTTGATGCGTCTGACACTTTCGAAAGAGCCCGCCACATCCCGACCATAAGGGTGGCCGGGAAAGGCTGAATGAATGATGGATTGCTGAAAATTCTGAGTGGCCGATACGCGGCTGCGATAGGCCAGCTCTTCCAGGACCACAGATTTTTCCCGGTGAAAGCTGGCCGAATCGGTGATGGCGCCGTGCATGCGGTCCACTTCCAGATCCATAATATTTTCCAGAAATTCAGGCAGGCATTGGGAAAGAAAACACATGGACGAGGTGCTGGTGTAGGCGTTGGTGTAGGTGGAGTACAAATTCTGCAGGCGGTAAAGTTCACCCTCGGGATGATGGTGTCCACTTTCGGTCAACAGGTGTTCTGACAAGTGGGCCAATCCGGCCAGGCTGTCGGGTTCGGTGGCAGCGCCGGCGCTGTAAAAAACCTCAACTCCTACCAGACGCTGCCAGGGCACCGACTGCACCACGGCGCGCATGCCGTTGGGCAGGGTGAACTGGAGTTGGGTGGTGGTCTGGGTGGAGTCGGGGGATGCAGATTCATCGGCTTGAGATGCTGCAGCCAACATCCCAGTCAGCATGATCATCAGGACCAATACCAGGCGCATGCATTCCCCCGTTGCGTTTGAATTGGTGGAGTGAGATTGAGTTGGAGGATACCATTTTTTGGGGGAACTGACAGACAAATAACGGGTTAGTGAAGAAAAACCTCAGTGCGGGCACTGGATGAAGTACAATAAAAGCTATCAAATGAACTTCTATCATGGGGAGAGTGTCATGAAGTTGCATACAAAATTTCTGATCAGTGTGTTTATCTTGTGGAGTGTTTGTGGCTTTCAAGGTGAGACACTGGTTTTTGGGGCCGACGCAGACCACCTGATCCTCAGTGAAACCGTGATCAAGACCCGGATGCCATTCAGCATTTTCGGCAGTCCTTATATTCAGGTTGTCAATCCCACCGAAAATGATTGGGACATGAGCCAGGTGTACATCACCGATGGTGCCACTGCACCGGTGGCCTACTACTATCATCTGACTCTCCAGGATCCGGAAACCCATAATCCTGGTGGTGGCGTTGGTGGCGATTTCCATGCCCGTTTTCCTGATGGATATGTTCTGGCAGCCGGCGATTCCCTCGCCGTCTCCATCAATGGGAGTGATGAGTTCGCCACGGCCTACGGCCGGCTCCCGGATTTCGAACTCTTTGAGGATGGGCTCAGCGTTGACAACATTCCCGAGATGGTGGAGGTCTTCCCCGGATCCATAAATGCCGGCCTGGCCGGTGGCTCCAATGTTCCCGTTCTTTCGGATATCGCTGAAAGTCTCATACTGTACACATGGGATGGCAGCAGTGATCTTGTGCAGGATTTGGATTATCTGTTGTGGGGGACCCATGAGGGAGTAAGGATCGACAAAACCGATGTGACCATCGGCAGCAGCACATACTTGCCCGATACTCCTTTCTCCAGCCAGGAGCCGGTGGCTTTGGCCGGCCCTGGATTCCGTCATTCTTTCCGCAGGGTCAGTGCCGATGAAGGCACTGAAATTTTGTCAGATGGCAATGGTTTCACCGGCCATGACGAGACAAGCGAAAACCTGGGCACCACCTGGCAGGATGTGGACGTGGGAGTTGTGGGCTTCGGTGTTCCCCTGGCTCCTGACACCTGGCATCCTTCCGCTCCGATTTTTCTTTCTGCAGGCATCGATCCTTGGCAGCCTTACGAAGGTCAGGAAGTTCAGGTGGAAATTTCTCTGGTCACTTTCAGCGATATCAGCGCTGTCACCTTCTACTACAACGTGGATGGCGGGGCCTATCAACCCCTGCCGGGAATTTTGGTTTTGAATGGTGATTATTTCGCCACCGTGCCGGCCCAGGCCGAGGCCGCAGTGATCTCCTGGTATTGCACAGCCGAAAATGTGGATGGTGGAGTGGCTGCGTATCCCCCCGAGGCTCCCAGATATTTGCACGGCTGGACCGTGGCCGAGGCCCCTGATCCCAGCCTTTTTCCCACCAAACTTTTGATCACTGAGGTCTGCCCCGTTGGCAATGCTGAAGAATTCATCGAGATATACAATCCTTCGGATCATGATGTGGACATGGGGAACTATTATATCGGCGATGCGGTGTATCTCTCTCAGGGTTATTGGAATATTGGGGCCGGGGCCAGCCAATCTACCACCGGTGGCGGAGTCTATAATGATTTCCAAGCCCGTTTTCCTGATGGCTTCGTGCTTGCCGCCGGCGATACCATCGTCATTTCGGTGGCTGGTAGTTTTAGTTTTACAGCCGCCTATGGTTTTTTGCCTCATCTGGAGCTTTTTGAGGATGATTATTTCCCGGATGATGTGCCGGATATGCGCCCGATATTTGAGACGGTTAACGGCAACAGCATCGTCACTGCGGACACCTCAATTCCCTCCCTGGTCAACACCGGTGAATCTGTGGCTCTTTATCATTGGATTGAAGGCAACGACCTGGTGACGGATATTGATATTTTCATTTGGGGGCCTGGTGGATCCTACTCTATCGACAAGACGGGAATAGTGGTGGGCGAAAGCACTTACCTGCCCGATAATCCTCTGGAAACATATAACTTTCCAGTTGATTTTGGCCACTCTTTCACGCGAATCGACGGCAGTGAAGGAATCCAGATTCCTTCCGGCAGCAATGGCGTGATGGGGCGGGATGAAACCAGTGAAAACTGGACTCAAACCTATGAGATCCTGCCAGCCAGCCCGTCCGAAGGGGAGCCTCTTTTTCCAGTGGAAGGGGCGTGGCAGAATATCTGGCCCCACGGCAGTGACGAAGGAACTCCATCGAACCATGCCTGGGGTGATGGCAGCAAAGATGGTCAAGACGACCTCTACCTGGTCAATTCCCAGACGGGCGTTGCGAACCAGTTTTACCTCAGTGATGACAATGGCCAATTCTATGAGAATCCTTCATTCGATATCCTGTCAGATGGACCAGACCGGGCCGCTGCCTGGGCCGACCTTTACAACGATGAAGATCTGGATCTTCTGGTTGTCCGGTCTCCTGGTCAGAACATTTGCTACATCCAGTTCTTCCACCAATACGTCGGATACTATTTTCTGGGTTTTTCTGATGGCGGAATGCAGGAAGATCGTCAGTCGGTGGCCGCAGCCTGGGTTGATTACAATCACGATGGTCAATTGGAAGTTTTCGTGGCCAATGAAAATTCAGCTTCTCAGCTCCTGTTCAGCCAATACGGATTTTTCGATTTCACCCCGGAGGATCTGCTCTTTGCCGATGGTTTAATCAACTTTGCGTGGTGCGATTTCGATGTGGATTTTGATGATGATCTCTGCGCCATTACTGCCGATGGCCAGGTGCATATTCTGACCAATGTGGGCGATGGTCAATTCACCTGGAATTCTCACGACGTGGGTGGCGGTGGTTCAAACTGCTCCTGGGCCGATTACGACAACGATGGCGATTTTGACCTGCTTGTGGCCATGACCGGTCAGCCCAATCTCCTTTTTCAAAATCTGGGCGAAGCAGGTTTCGAAGCCACACCTCTGCCACATGCCGCAGGTCCTCTTGACAGTCGGGAAGCCGTCTGGGGAGATTTTGACAATGATGGTTTCCAGGATATCTACGTGGCCAACTTCGGAACTTCCAATATGTTGCTCCGCAACGAGGCAGGCAATGGAACCTTCACTCTGGTGAATGATGAAGATATTTCTATTTTTGGAGATA
>JAOZJV010000129.1:7228-8435 GCA_029935695.1 Candidatus Krumholzibacteriia bacterium
TTGGAGATAACCTGGCCACCTCATGGAATGATGCGGATGAGGACGGCGACCTGGATCTGTTCATCAACAGTTTGTCCGGAAATCTGTTGATGCGGAACAATTTGGACAATGGAAACAACAATCTGACTGTGCGGTTGGCTGGGAACCGCAATGGTCATCAAGGGAACCTGTCGGCCATTGGTGCCTTGATCAAGATCACCGCTGGTGGCCAAACCCAGTGGCGATCCGTGGCCGGTGATGGTTCCACCATGGTCCAGCATTTTGGTCTGGGCAGCGCCACGGTGGTGGACGAGCTTGTGGTCTATTGGCCGTACAAGCTGATGAATGGCCAGCACCATACCACCAGGATGTTTGATGTTTACGTGAACCAGAGGTTGGAAATTCAAGAGCCAATGCTGGGATTGTCGCCCGCGGGAGATAACCCCTTGCCTTCGACCTTTGCGTTGCTGCCCTGTTATCCTAACCCTTTTAATCCCATGACGACTATTTCCTTTGATGTTCCCCGGATGGGAGAGGTTGATCTGGAGATCTTTGATCTGGCCGGCCGCCGGGTCCGGGCTCTGCACCTGGGAGAGACTTTCCAGGCCGGTCGGCACACGGCGCTCTGGAATGGAAAGGATGATCATGGACGTGCCCTGGCTTCAGGGGTTTATCAGATTCGTCTGAAGGCTCAGGATTTCGAAGGTGTTCAAAGGGCCACCTTAATAAAATAGTTCTCTACCAGTTCAGTATTTCAGAACGACTGAGGCCCGGGATTTTCCCGGGTCTTTGTCATGTGTGGCATCTTACTTTCCGGTCAGGATGATAATTTTACACCTGCCGGTTTGAGTTACATCCAGACAATACTGTCTGGTGGCCGTTGATTCCCTGAGTCCAAAAAAACTTTAAAAAACTAGAAATACCACCAATCCAAAGGCCCTCAACACATTGAGGAAATCTTTAATTTTGCATTGCATTTTTGAAAAGTTTTTCATTTATCCCACCTTGGTATTTTCAAAAAAATAAGACCCTGCGTGCCAACCTATTGAACCATTTTAATTCTGCTTTTCCGTTTTCATTGGTCTTTTTCAAGTTGTATTCTGGTTAACGTTTTCAGTTTCAATCCTCATGAAAAATTCCGTGGTTTGTAATTTGCGATGGGCAAAAACAGGTGACCAATCTCTTTCCGGTCACCTGGAAAAACCCAGGAAAATTCATTCATGGAGGA
>JAOZJV010000130.1 GCA_029935695.1 Candidatus Krumholzibacteriia bacterium
GGAGCATGAATCGGCGAAATTAACCATGCTCACTCCAGCCACCAACACCAAACGGGTTCTTTCGAAACCTGCCATTTCACCCGACGGCACCCAACTGGCCGTGATTGAAAATCCGGGGCATCTTTTGCTCAAATCGATCTCCGGACAAGAAGAAAAAATGCTCTTGAAAGGGGTCGAAGAAGAGCACCTGACCATGCACGTTCAGTGGCATCCTTCCGGAGAAAAACTACTGTTGGTCCGGGCCACCCAGGACGGGAAATTTCCCCTGATCTGGTTTGATTTGGCAACGGGTGAGCAAAGCATCCTCCTGAGCACCGACGAGTATCTGCATCCAGTCATTTCTCCAGATGGTTCATCAGCTCTCATCCGGCGTGATGGCTGTCGGGAAATTGCCGTCCTTGATCTGGAAACCGGGGACATCAAATCCTTGGTCAGGACCGAAATCAACCAGCAATACCACACCCCGGTCTGGGGACCCAACAGCCAGCGCATTGCTTTCATTGAAGCGGTTCCCAAAATCTTCTACCGACTGCAGTGCATGGATCTTGAGGGCAATACCACCACTCTGCTTTCTGACCTTTTGCTGCGTTCGGACATGTTCCAATCATGCCTGTTCTGGCATCCGGATGGCAGGCTGTTTTATGCATTGGGACACGACTGGGCCCTCAATGATTCCGACTTGTGGATTCAGCCGATGAATGAAAGTTCCTGTGAAGCTGCCGGTGATCCCCGGCGTGTTTATTCATTCCATACTTTGATTGTGCGCAACTTCACTTTTTCTGCTGCAACCAACCGGCTGGTTTTTTCCGGCACCAGAGTCGATGAGTCGGTGGGACTGTTTGAAATCGGGAAGGAAGGTGGGCTGAAGAAAGTGGATCTGCCCCAAACCGAGTGGCCTTCGGTTCCCATGTCTTTTGTCAACAACAGCAACGACCTGGTTATCCGGGAGACCATGAGCAACAACAACACGGATGTCCACCTGCAGGATATCATCACGGGAGAATTCAAACCGTTGTTGGCTGGGCCGGAAGACGAGTCGCCCCTGGCCACCTCAACCGATGGCAAATATCTGTTCCGCTTCCGGAACCATATCCCGGATGAGAATCAAGAGGAACAGTACGTTCTTTGGTCCCACTGTCTGGCTGATAGTCAGGACATCAACCTACACCATACTCCCCAGGATGATGACTACTCCCTTTGGATCAGCAGTCCGGTTTTGGGCGATGGCAGCAGTTATATGTTCAGCCAAAGAGGCACGGACCTGGTGGTGCGCCAACTGTCGGCCACCGAAGGCCTCGAACCTGAAATGCTGGTTCTGCCCATTCCCATTGAGGACTCGCGGTATCGTAATATTCTTTCAGTGGATATGTCCCATGATGCCCGGCAGATTGCCTTCCTGGTCAATTATGAGGATATAAATATTTACGACCTGGCCAGTAAGGAAACCAGAACATTGACTGTGGATTCAGGTTTTGCTCTGGGTATGCGCTGGTCTGTGGACGGCCAGTGGCTTTATATCAGAGGATATGAACCGGGTGCCAGCAGGTGGATTGGACGCATGGACGCCCAAACCGGCCAGCAGGAGATCTTGTGGAATTCGGAAACGCTGTTGCCTAATGAAATGTGGATGGCTCCCAATGGGAAGCACCTGTCCTGCCAGCTTCGGGGAGTCAGCTCAGCGGTGGGAATGCTTGAGGGGCTTTGAAATCTATCGAAAAACAGCCTTAATACTACCGAGCCCCATCATCTCATTGGCAACCATCTCACCCGAGAGTTCAACAATACCACGGTAGGGCGAATTAACCCCTGCGCCATGAGTATTGTCATTGCCGAGATCATTCCAGTGGGGTGTACCAAAGTGGATAAGGTGCGCGGAGTCTTCTCCCTGCAGATAATTATCCGGCTGGCCTGCATCCCAGTTCAGAAAACTCACGGGCTCTCCACTGACCCAAACCCATTGACCTTCACTGGAATAAGTGGAGTGGTCGGTGAAACCAATCCAGAAACTTGTCTCTGAACCGAAAGTATCCACCAGCCAGTCATTTTCGGCCTGGTCGTTGATGGTGACCAGATGTGCGTCCGGATTGTACGATTGGGCTTCGGCTTCGGCATCAAACCAATCGGGAAAAAGATCATTGGGGCCTTCATCATGAACACCGTAGTACATGCCTTCGGTGAGCCGGTACCAATGGCCGTTGGTTGAGTTGTTCACCCACTGGGCATTGGCACTGGTCCCCATAATGACCAAAAGAAAGAGAGCAAACAATCCTCTTGAAATTGTTTTAAGAAAAAATCTCATTGCCCATCTTCTTCCAGTTTCCCTTCAGATTGAATTCCAATGATTTTTCCATTGCTGTCGACATTCACAATGATGCCTTCCTTCTTGCCAAAAGATTCATCTCGCACGAAAACCCATGAATCAACATCATGATAGAAGGCTTTGTGTTTTTTGGCAAAAGTACCCAGGGGAAACAGCACATCAAGGGTATCCTGAAACTGGACGGCTGATTTTTCATTGAGAACAAAACTCTCGGCAACACAGGGCACCAACTGTTCATTCTGCTTTAAAACAGCAAAAACACCATCCTGGCTCACCGCCGTAAAACTTTCGGTTGAAGTCATGGTCGAGATATAGCCATCACTGCTGTCAACCTCGGTGGTGATCATGTTGACCTGGTAAAATTTGGCATCAAAAACCAGAGACATGATAGCCGGATCAAGTGCACTTTTTTCGGTGGTGAGATTTTCTCTAAGCAGAGCTTTGATTTTATCCTGATCCTCTTGGGAAACCGTTTCTGTTTTGTTCATCTTTGGGTTCTTGAGATCAAAAATCACCAAAGCGATTTCACCCATATCTGAATATTGTTTGGCGACAACATATTGATCATGCACGAAGGAGACTTCAGTGATCATGTCACCTCCCACCAAACTTTCCATGGTGCTGGTCAAAGCAGGATCACCAATGAGCGCACCAGGAAAAATGGGGAACCGGTTCACCATGAATGAAGGGCCGACCCAGGCGTAGTCGGCATCATCAATAATGAAATGTGGCAGAAAAGACTCTTCTTCATTCTTTGAGATGACATAACTCGGCTGGTACTGACCAACTTGATTCAGCTTGAACCCATCGGAAAAATCACAGAGATAAACATCGAGCAAACTGCCATCGCCCTCGGTGTAGGTTGATTTCTCGTCATTGCTTTTAGAGTTGGTGCTGAAATCACTTTGTTTGATGATCACCGCGGTGTTTTTCTCAAAATCAAAAGAGCGAATCCGAAAATCTTCGTCCAATTCAAGGGGAGTCATTTTGTTTGTATCAAGATTGAAAAGGAAAGGCCTGTTGCCCCGCTTTTCCGTCATGAGCAGACCATTTTTGGTGACATAAAAACGTTCTGCAAACCCCAGCATTTCTTCAGATTTATAGATGGTTTTGAGCTGACCGTCTTGGCTGTTTATTTTGGAAACAGAAGTCTCCATCTGTCTTTTTTCACGGTTGAGAACCCGGAAATGGAAAACATAAATATCATCACCCATGATCACTGTGTTCATGAATTTGGGCTCAAATCCTTCGAGTTGAGCATTCAGTAAAACCTCACCCGTGGCTATATCCCGACGCACAAACATGCTTCCGGTGTCTGTTTGCTCGATGGTGAAAAGCTCTGTTGCGTCCTGGGAAACTTCGTAGGCCACAACATTTTGCAGGCTGTACAGTGGATAATTACTGTCTGGTTCTGCAAAGGCAGAAAAGGCGGTCATTGAAAGGACAATGATGAATATCAAGCTATTAAAAATCCTCATCTCTCCACCTCACCATTTCCATCAAACTGTGTATTTCTTTCGATGGCCTCGCCATCTTCAATTTTCAGAATTGTCCCATCGCTGTCGACATTGACTATTACGCCGTTTTTATCGCCAAAAGACTCTTCCTGAATAAATACCCAAGTGTCATTTTCCTGATAGATCTCCTGGCCGGACGTGAAAAAGACAGGAAAAACAACATTCAGCATTTGCTGGAATTCGGCGGCTTCTGATTCAGATTGCAGCTTGAAGGTGGGAGCTATATATGGCTGTATGACACCCGAGCTGGTGAGCTCGACAAAATCTTCACCACTTTTCAGAATTTTATGGGTAACGTAACCGCACTCTTCTTTAGAGTCGCAGTTCTTATCAAAGAGATTGAATATTTTTACTTCGATGAATGAGCCCTCCACCACGCTTGAAATACTTTCGGCGTCCATGGCATCGAACTCGAAAACAACATTCTCATCCAACAAGGCATCAAGCTGCAGATTCTCTTCGTGACTTAGATCGCCAGTGGCGCAACCAATCAATACAACCGCTATGAGAGCAAGATTCATCGGATTCCTCTTTTTTAATGATGCAAATGAAGTTCAAAAACTACCGGAAGTAGCTCTTCAACTGATCCCAGGTGCTGTGCCGGGTCTCAACGGCACCCGGAGGTCCAACCAGGGCTGCAAAATGCCAGCCAAACCAGTCTTCACCCGTGGTGATGGTCACAGAGTTTGATCCGGACTGAACGGTAACTGGTAATTCAAAATAGGAAAAGAAATCTCCTCCATTGCTGGCAAAAAGATCGGACCCGGGTCCACCGGCAATGAGGGAGCCGTTGAAACGGATGGACTCTTCTCCGTCACTTGCTTCAGGCTGATCAGCCTCCGTGAAAATATGCAGCATCCCCTGGCCATCGCCCACCACATCGAATGAGGCCGTGGAACTATCAAATTGAAGTGATTCCGCACCCGACAGCAGTTGCAAAGCCCGGAAAGGAAGCGATTCGGAAGTGTAAACAACCGTCAGCAAATGCCCATAAGGCCCAATATTTCCCTCAATACCAACGGCTGAAAAGGAATAACTTGAATTACCTGTAACTTCTGCCGTCACATCATGCGAAAAGCCACCCAGACCCAAACCATCCTCTATGGCTTCATCATAAGTGTCGGCATCCACTACCCCAAAATCTGTTCCATTAAAATTGAACGCCATGCTGTAAGAATCCAAATTATCTTCATACCAGATACCAGTGATAAAATATGCGGCGATGATTGTGGCATCATCCGGCAGGGTCGTCAAATCGAAGGATCCGCTTTCACCCATTGTTGCCCCGGCAAAAACAAGATCACATTGGCCGGTGTATTCGAAGAGCGGTGTGGGAGGATTATCTCCTGATATTCGCGAAGTGGGTTCTTCAAAAAAGGCGCTCGATGGTACGTTTTCGGCGATGGCGACGCTCATAAATAAAATCAAAATGAAGAATAAAACAGCAGTAACCTTGAACATGGCTTCCCTCCCGGGAGAACTTCCTAAACCCCTTCATTCTATCTGAATGTGACATTATTCTACAGCAAACCGGCCTAAGAATCAATTATCGCGTGGCTCTAACCACTGGCAGGAAAATTCCTGCCGGCGGGAAAATGTTTCATAGGAAATTCTGGGAACTTTGACCACTGGCACAGAGCATGGTAGAGTCCGCATCAACCAATGGGCTAAAGGAGATAAATTCAATGCACGACACCCCCAATCCCTTCGACTATTACGTCATCCTGGATTTTGAAGCCACCTGCGACCAGGGTAAGGCTCCCAAGCCTCAGGAAATCATCGAATTTCCTTCTGTTCTCATGTGCGGGAAAACTTTCAAAATCATTGATGAATTCACGTCCTATGTCCGGCCGCTGCATCACCCACAACTGACGAAGTTTTGCACTGAACTGACTGGCATCACCCAGCAGCAGGTTGAAAATGCTCCGCTCTTTCCTGAAGTCATGACCAATCATATGGCCTGGTTGCACCATCACAATCTGCAGATCCATCCCAAAGGCAGTGGCAGTAGTTTTGCATTTATCACCTGTGGCGACTGGGATCTGCGAAGCATGCTGCCCAATCAGTGGCGGGCCTGCGAGCCTCCTCTTCGGGCCATTCCCTATGCGTATCGGCAATGGATCAACATCAAAGTTCATTACATGGCTTTCAGAGAGACCAAAAGAGCACCCGGGATGGCGGGGATGATGCGGGCGTTGGAGCTGGAGTTGGTTGGTCACCATCATTCGGGGATTGATGACTCTAGGAATATTGCTCGGATTGCTCAGCATTTGGGGGAGCAGAGGGTTTCCTTGGGGATTACTCACTTTGTTGATCCGCCGGTCAATAACAGATAGAATCAGGGAATCACAACCCTTCCAGCATCCCCAGTGCAGCCCCAAGTTCAACCATCTGACAGGCCAGATACCGCCCGTCCGGTGACATGAAAAACTCATTGGGCCAGATGAGATCGGACCCCCAAAGATACTCATTCTGGCCCGTCAGTGGGTCAACCCGACCAATCCAGTAATTGGCTGCCTCATTGCCAACTCCTTTGAAATAGATCCACTTGCCATCAGCAGACCATTGCAGCTTTTGAACGGAGCCAAGGTCCACGGGAATTTTTAAAGTTTCGGCACTGGCCAAATCATACAGAAATATCTCTTCCTCATTGACCAGATAGGCAATTCGGGTGGCATCAGGGGACATGTCCACCGACAGGATTAAATTTTCTGGGGAAGTGTTCGGATCAATGGGAAGACGCAATCGAATATCAGATACCCCATCAGCCACAGATATTTCCTGCATCATCAATTCCATCCCCCGCTGGAAAAACAGGTAACTGCATCCAGGACCCCGAGGTGGGCTGCTGATCCATTGATAATAATCTTCTTCAGGCAGAGTAAAATTGAGACTGGTGGTCACACTGTCGGTCAAAGAATGAGCCCACAACTCGGCATGAATTAAATTTCGATCACCGCGAAAAAGAAATAGGTGCTTTCCGTCCACCGAAAGAGAAAGCGCGTGGTCATTGATGGGACCGCAGAGCAGGGGGCTGAATGCACCGGTGGATGTATTTTGCAGGTAGACGTCCGTATCGTCATTTCCCCGGGTCTCTCTGATCACCAAATATTCACCATCCGGGGTAAATGATTTGGGGCGTCCCGGCCAACCACTGGTCGGCAGATCACCAAGGGTCAACGTTCCATCATCACCTAAAATAAACATGGCCGGGGTTCGTTGGGCTTTCTTGTGTGCAAACACCAATCTGTCCTGGGTTTCAGAATAGGACAAACTACGCATCATCCATCCAGGCGAGGCAAAAATTCGCTCCGGTTCACCAATGGATTCTGATCCCTTTTCAGCCATTGGCAGGGACCACAAGTCCACATCTGATCCGGTCAGATCTCGGTCCAGGGTGTAGAGCAAGCGACCATCAGGCAACCAGCACAAGCTGGAAAACCAGGCGCTGGATTCCAACAGACGATCCTCTACCAAAGTTGAACTGTCTCCACTCATGTCCATGCACTGCAGACGGTATAACATATTGTGAGTCGCCAGTACGAATGCAATGCGCTGCCCATTGGGCCCCCACACCGGAGTATGGAATTGTTCATTATCCTTAGTCGTAGCCAGAGAAACAACCTTGCCGCTTTCCAAATCCAATACGGAGAGATCCCGGTAGTTGTTCAGACGAAGCACTGCCGTTTCACCATCGGGAGAAATAACCGGCAATAGAAGGTCAGCACCCGAGAAGATCAAAGTCTCCAGGCCGGTGGCTCGGTCATACCTGATCAGTTGCGACGCACCATCGGGCAGCAGCATCCTGGACACCAGCAACCATTCGCCAGAAGGATGCCACCCCATTGCATACGTACGTTGCTGTCCCTCAATGGCCGGAATGATCACCTCTTCATTCTTAGCATCAAGGTTACGGATTTTCATGTTTCCCGAGTTGTCAATAAGGGCTACTTCCGTTCCATCCGGGGATATGACGGGACGAAAATCAGCCGAATTTAAATCGACAACCGGAGTGATCATGGTCAATCGAGGAACACTGAGCCGAGGAGCAGATCCCTCCCGGAACATAACCCAGCCGGCCAGAACAGAAATGGCCGCCACAAAAACCAGGCTCAGTAATATTTGCCGTTTCTTCAGGATTCTCTTGCGCAGCAGGTAAAAAGCAGTGGTTGGCCTGGCCACAATGGGCAGGCCGTCCAGATAGCGCCGAAGGTCTGAAGCCAGCTCTCCAGCCATGGCATATCGGCGGTGGGGTTCTTTGGCCATGGCCTTGGAAACGATGATTTCAAGATCTCCCCGCATGGCCAGATTCACTGTGCCCAGGCTGGGAGGCTCATCCTCCAGGATTCTGCGCAAGGCCTCCGGTATCGTTTCGGTGTCCACTTTCAACGGCAGTTTCCCGGCCAGTATTTCGAACAGGATGACACCCAACTGATAAACATCCGAGCTGGGTTTGATGGTCTGGTTTTCGCCGGCGGCCTGTTCGGGGCTCATGTAAGCCAGGGTGCCCAATAGTTGTCCCGGCAAAGTATAGATGGACGCGTCCTTGTCCAACTCCTGGTACAAACGGG
>JAOZJV010000668.1:0-1998 GCA_029935695.1 Candidatus Krumholzibacteriia bacterium
TCCAAGCGGAATTCAAGCCGTGACCTGGAAGTCGTGAGTCAGCACTCGGAAGAGCCAGCCCTCGTGCGTATTCCTCTGCTGGGAACTGTTGCTGCGGGCCTGCCCGTGGAGGCTCTTGATGAACACGAAGAAATCATTCTGCCTACGGAATGGCTTGGCCGGGGGCGGACTTTTGCCTTGCGTGTGCGGGGCGATTCCATGATCGATGAGCAAATCAGGGATGGCGATACGGTGGTGGTGGAATCCCGGGAAATGGCGCGCAACGGTGAAACAGTGATTGCCCTGGTTGACGGCGATTCCGTGACGGTGAAGCAATACTACCGTGAGGGCGCCAGCATCCGCCTGCAGCCCGCCAACCCCAAGGTGCCGGTGCTCTTGTTACCGGAAGAACGTGTCCAGATCCAGGGAGTTGTCATTGGCGTCCTGCGACGATTCTAAGGGGGGAGAAGGAGTTTCCGGGCAGATCGATCATTCCTCTTCCTCAATTCTGCACCTGCGGCTGACTGCCCCTGTTTCTACCCGTGAACAGGTTGGAAACAGGGGGATTGGCCATCATTGTGACCCAATGAAAGACACTCTGCGGAGAGACTTTTATTCCCGTATTACGCCCAAGTGGGAGCTCGACGGCGAGGGAGTTTTTCTGGATCTGTGCGGAATGGAGCGTTTGCACGGCCCTTGGGCCGAGGGAGCGGCCTCCATATGCCGGCGGGCCCGAGCAGAGTTCCCCGTGTGGTCGGCAGGGCTGGCTTCATCCCCTTTGGCTTCGCGTCTGGCTTCCCTTGTGGCGGGGGGGGGCCGTGGCCATAAGATCTTCTCCGTGCCGCGTGGGACTGTGTCTTCTTTTCTGGCAGGTTTTTCAATCCAGGTTTTGAGCACACACTTCCGGGAGGTTCCGCGGTTGCGGTCCCTGGGTGTGCGCACTCTTGGAGACTTGCAGCTTTTGCCAAAAACGCTGCTGGTCGCCGTGTTTGGGGTTGTGGGTCACCGACTGACGGATGAAGCCTGGGGGCTTCATCCTGATATTTCTGCGGTGCAATGCAGCCAGCCCGATCAACTGCTGGTGGCTCAAATTCACTTCACCAAGCCCCTTGTTTCCACCCGGGGGGAAAAAGCCCTACGCCAGGCTTTGGCCATGAGAGCGTTGGCCCGTGGCACCGGATGCGGCCGCTGGTTTTTGTCGGTTCGCTGGTCCAGCGGCGCAGGAGCTTCGGTGAACCAGCAAAGTCCCACCACCGAATCCTGGTCAGCCTGGTTAGCGCTGATGGATGGTCTTTGGGCCAAACTTCCATCCCACCGGCAGGGTGTTGTTCAACTGAAATTGCTTTTCCAGGGTCTTGAAGGTGGTATTTCCCAGCAAATGCTCCTCTTTGAAAACTCGGCAGGATCTCCTGATTTGAGTCTTGCCATGGCGCAGATCCGGCAAAAAATTGACCCTTCGTTTGCCCTGGCCAGTGAAGTATTGTTGCAGGAATGGGGAGGCCGCTGGGGAAAAATTCCCTGTTAAAACAGTGAAGGTTCACCTTTGATGAACACAGGCTTGTTGACGTTGAATGCTTCGGCGGGTAGCATACCGGCATCTTGTGTATTACCGTTCAGACTGAAGCTTGGGAGATACCCCCATGGGAAAGAAAGCCCGTTCCGGGCAATTGGATGAAATTTTTGAAATCCTGGTTGCGTCCTATGCCCAAAAGGGCGGTGTTGCTCCTGCTGAGGGGGAGCTCTGCTGGCACCCGGCAACGGATGCTTATGAGACCGAAAATTCATTTGTCGTGCAGATGGATCTTGCGGGAATGGACCCCAGCCGCATTGAGGTTTTGGCCGACCAGCACAGTTTGCTTGTGCGGGGAATCAGGCCAGATGCTCCGGCTGAAGGTAAAAAGCATTACCATAAAATGGAAATCAGCATTGGTCCCTTTTCCCGGCGAGTCCCAATCTCGGTAGAAGTTGATCCCAACAGTGCTTCGGCCATGTACCGTAACGGATTTCTTGTTGTCACCA
>JAOZJV010000668.1:2008-2306 GCA_029935695.1 Candidatus Krumholzibacteriia bacterium
ATGTCACCTTCCAGCGTGGCAACCCTGGCGACGGAATAAAACGCAGCATCAGCATCGACCGCTGATCTCTGATAAAAGGAATTCCCGGGTGAAATATCCCGGATCTTGAACAAACTATCGAAGGAGCAGGGACCCATGCCGGACAATGACCGGAACCTCATGGAAGATGATCAAATTGACGAGTTGTTCCTCCCCGAGGAGATGCCCATCCTGCCCATCAGTGAGGCAGTGATCTTCCCGGCGATGATGGTGCCATTGGTGTTGAGCGACACCAACCTGGTGCGCTTGGCCGACGACT
>JAOZJV010000131.1 GCA_029935695.1 Candidatus Krumholzibacteriia bacterium
GGGATCAAGTCCCAGTTCCGAGGCAATCACCGATGAAACGGCGGCCACTTCCATACTGTGCTTAAGAAGATTTTGGCCGTAGCTGGTGCGGTAACTGAGGCGACCAATATAATAATACATATCGTGGTGGATATTCGGCAGCCCCAGTTCGAGCACTGCCTGCTCTCCGATTTCCTTGATGCGAGCATCCATTTCCTCGGATGTTTTGCGCACCACTTCTTCAATTCGCCCAGGATGAATCCGTCCATCGCGAATCAGAATTTCCAGACTTTGCCGGGCCACCTCACGGCGCACCGGATCAAACCCTGAGACAATGACGGCGCCTGGTGTATCGTCGATGATGAGATCAATCCCCGTGGCCAATTCGAATGACCGGATATTCCGGCCTTCCCTGCCAATGATGCGCCCCTTCATCTCATCGCTGGGCAAATCAACCACCGAAACAGTATTCTCAGCCACATGTTCAGCGGCATAACGCTGCACCGCAAGGCTCAGAATTTTCATGGCTTCCCGGCGACTGTTGCGTTCGGTTTCTTCGCGGACCTGCTTGATGGTCTTGGCCGCAGACATGCGGGCATCACTGATCATTTTTTCCATCAGGATGTTTTTGGCTTTTTCGGCCGACAGTCCGGCTATTTGCTCCAGCTTGGTTTGTTGCTGGGCCAGGGCTGACTCCAGTTCCTTTTCAGCATTTTCCAGAACCTTTTGCCGGTTCTTGGTTTCAGTATCAAGCTCATCCAAACGGCTTTCTTTTTTATCAATAAAAGAAACTTTTCGGTTGAGATTATCTTCGCGCTGATCGAGAGCATCCAGCCGGCGGCGGCTCTCTTTACGGGTGGCTCCCGTTTCATCATCAAAGCGCTGGCGAGCCTGGAAGTACTCTTCCTTGGCTTCCAGTTCGGCACTTTTAACAATATCCGAGGCTTCCCGTTTGGCATCGTCAATCAAACGATCATGCATCAGCTGAGCCTGGCCATGCTTCTTTTCGAAGTTGGTCTTGGTCAGCAGCCATCCTGCCAGAAAAAATACAACCGCGGCAGCAATGACAGGCCAGTACGACATAAGAATCGACATGGTCACTCCTTCCCGGTTTATTCGGTTTTAAGAAAGGGAAACTAAAATGCCGTTGGTGTTGCACCCCGCCCGGTCGTGTGAGTCGTGAAGCAACTGAACCGTGTTGCTCCAAGTGGGTTTCCTGTTTCCGAATCCAACCTTCCCCGAAGGGTATGGCTTTTAACGAAAAACTCCGGAATCCCATTACAGAAATGTTGGCTCACTTGTACGACACATCACGTGCCGGGCAGGGAATCACCTTCTTGAATGCTGGAAGGGTCCATGCCCACCTCTTTTTCCAGAAGGCGGGCAATTTGTACCGATCTATCTTCGAGTGTGGCCAAGGCCTGAATACGTTTCTGCTGCTCGCGAAATAGTTCATCTGCAATATTGACGGCAGCCAAAATCGCCACTTTGGTTGCAGACCCCACGGATGAGTTCTCAGAGACCTCTTTCATCCGCTCGTCCACAAACGCAGCCACATCCTGCACATACCCAGGATCGGCTCCACCCTTCAGGGTGTAGTTTTGACCAAAAATACTAACTGTCACACTCGTTGGTTCCCGCATGGACCACTTTCCGTTTCACACAGGCATTTCGTTCCGGATGAATCGTTTATCCCAGAGCTTCAAGCTGATCAAGCAGCCCGCCAACCCTGGATTCGATTTCCTTCCTCTTTTCCTCATAAACCTCAACGTTCGCAGCTTGTTGCAGCGATTCGCTGAGTTGGTGGTTTAATTTGGAGTTCAGTTCTTCGAGTTCCAGGTTGCGCAATTCGAGATCCTCATTGTCGGTTTTAAGCCGGCTATTCTCTGTGCGCAATTCCTTGATCAGTTTGATCGCTTCGAGAACCTTATTCTCCAGTGTATTCAGATTGCTCTCCATGGGGTCCGCTCTCTTCCTTGATCCCGGTGTTTCCCGAGCCGGCTGGGAATCAGCACGGCCCTTGAGTACTATCTGTGATCTATTTTCAACCGGCTGGAAAGCGCCTCAATAATTTGTTTGATGGCGTAATCAACCGTCTTGCCTTTGAGATTACCCTTTGCCGACAGGAACTTCAAGCGAATTCCATAGGCTCCATGGCCTTCGGCAACTCCTTTGCCTCGGTAAACGTCGAACAGCTGCACCGAATTCAGATGCACACCCCCGGCCTCCACCACGACTTTCTCAATATCCTCGTAAACGATGCCTTCTGGCACCAGCAGAGACAAATCCCGCTTGACGGCAGGGAACCTGGTGAAAGGTTCGAATTTCATTTCCACGGGGTTTAAATCAACCAGATCAAGGTTGATTTCAGCCACTGCCACGGGCAGATTCACATCGAATGCGTCCAGAACCTTGGGGGAAACCCGGCCGGCACTGCCAACGTTTTCGCCCTGAGCATCCTGAATCGCCCATTGTTGCCCGGAAATCAGCCAGGGCTCACAATCGCAAACTTTCAGAACCAGAGGAAGGCGCAGGTAGGATGACAGCGCCTCCACCGCTCCTTTGATGTCTAACAAATCTGCAGGAACCCCATCGAGACCTTTTTCCTTGTTGCCGGCCACAGCAAACTGCAGCAGAAACGGCTCTTCGGGCAACAGGGCATTGTCTTTGTTTTGGGTTGTGTCCGCCTTTTTGCCTCCTGGCAAATACACCCGGTTGGCCTGGAACAGATGCAGTGGCACGGCCGCGCCACTGTTGATATTCCGGCAGACCACATGCAACAGGGAAGGCAGCATGTGCGACCGCAGGGTGATGTCTCCCCCGTGATTGGGGTTCATCACCGCCAGGGTTTTGAACCGCAAGTCATCTTCGGGCATTTGCATGCGCTCAAGATCACCTGCAGCCTGGAAACTTGAGGTCACCAATTCGTTGTAACCACAGGCACCAAACCAGGAACGTATTTTGGCCAGGGCCACATCTTTCACGTTACGAATTCCAGCCTGGGACCCTGTAAAACCATCACCGCCGGCCATGTTATCAAAGCCATAACTGCGGGCAATTTCTTCGATCAGATCAATTTCCTGGAAAAGGTCGCGCCGAAAGGAGGGAACCTTCACCATCATATTGACGGCGTTGGGATTGCTGGCGTCGGGATTGCCCATGGGTTGCACTTTCAGCCCCAGGGCCTGCAGCATTTGAGCAGCTTCATCGGTGCTGATGTCAGTGCCCAGCACACGATTGAACTGCCACTTGCGCAAAGGAATGTTGGCGGGGGTTTCACGATCAGGATCAAATCGGTCAGCCCAGTCGGTGACGATGTGAGCGCCAGCATGTTCCTGCAGCAGATAAAGCGCACGGTGGGCGGCCTTGATGACCATCTCCCAGTCGCCACCGCGTTCAAACCGGTAACTGCTTTCGCTGATGAGACCCAACTCGCGGCTGGCCTTGCGAACCATCAGGCTGTTGAAGAAGGCACTTTCCAGAAGGATGTCCCTGCTGCCTTTATCCACTTCACTGCTGGCCAGTCCCATCACCCCGGCAAGGGCGATGGGTCCTTTGTCGTCGCACACCATGAGGGTGCCTTCATCCAGCACACGCTCTTGTTCATCCAGGGTGATGACCTTCACACCTTTTTCTGCTCTCTGAACAGTGATGGTATTGCCTGATAGTTTGGACTGATCGAAGGCATGCATGGGCTGGCCGGTTTCAAACATCACGTAGTTGGTGATGTCCACCACATTGTTGATGGGGCGGCTGCCAATAGCCCGCAAACGATTCTGCATCCAGTCCGGAGAAGGACCCACTTCCACATGGCGAGCACCGAAGGCGGAATACCGGGGACAGTCTGCATACTCGTCAATGCGCACTTTCATGCCCAGGCTTTCACCGGTTTGCTGGCTGGACCAGGTGCGCGGCAACGAAACCTTGGTGTCATAAATGGCGGCCACTTCCCGGGCCACCCCCACATGGCTGAGCCAGTCGGGTCGGTTGGGCGTCACTTCGATATCCAACACCATGTCGCTGTAGCCATAAAGTTCATCGGCAGAGGAACCCAACGGCAATTCGGTGTCCAGTTCCATAATGCCATCACCATCGACACCCAACTCCAGTTCGGTGGAGGAACAGATCATGCCAAAACTTTGCACTCCGCGAATTTTACTCTTCTTGATTTTAAAATTTCCGGGCAGGACCGAACCAACGGTGGCCAAAAGAACTGTCAGGCCTTCCCGTACATTGGGCGCCCCGCACACCACCTGAACCAGCTCACCAGTGCCGGCATCAACCTGGCACAGGCTCAACCGGTCCGCATCAGGATGTTGTTCCCTTTTGACCACCTTGGCGATCACCACTCCGGGAAAACTCACCTTATATTCTTCAATGCTCTCCACGTTCAAGCCGGCCGCTGTTAATTTTGCAGCCAACTCTTCGGTGTTGTCATCCCAGGAGACGAGGTCTCCGAGCCAGTCCAGACTGATTTTCAAAGCACACCTCGGAATTGGTTGAGGAAACGCAAATCGTTTTCATAAAGCAGGCGGATATCGCCAATACTGTATTTGAGCATGGCCACCCGATCGATGCCCATACCAAAAGCAAACCCGGTGTATTTATCATCGGGATACCCGGCAGCCTTGAAGACGTTGGGATGCACCATGCCCGCGCCCATGATTTCCAGCCATCCGGTCTGCCCGCAAATGCCACAGCCTTTGCCTCGGCAGGCCACACACTGCATATCCACTTCCACCGAGGGTTCAGTGAAAGGAAAATAGTGGGGACGAAAACGGGTGGGTTCGTCTGCACCAAAGAAGTTGCGCACAAAAACATCGATGGTGTCTTTCAAATCGGCCAGACTGATGGCTTTGTCCACCACCAGACCCTCAATTTGATAAAACTCGGAAGAATGGGAAGCATCGGCATTTTCGTTGCGGTAAACACGGCCGGGAAAGATCATCGCCAAAGGCGGTTCGGTCGTCTCCATGGTCCGCACCTGCACCGGTGAGGTCTGGGTGCGCAGGCAAACCTTCGGATCGATATAGAAGGTGTCCTGGATATCCCGGGCGGGATGGTCATCGGGGAAATTAAGCGCGGTGAAGTTGTAATAATCGAGTTCAACTTCGGGCCCTTCACCCCGGCTGAATCCCATGCCGTAAAAAATGTCGCACACTGATTCCAGCACGCTCAGCAGAGGATGATTGGTGCCGGCTCCCGTGGGAGGCGTGCCGGGAAGTGTCAAATCCATAGTGGGACCATCAGTCTGGTCGTCACCACCGAGGTCCGACAGCCTGGCATCAAACAAGGCGCCGAGCTCAACTTTGAGTTTGTTGAGTTCGGCGCCCATTTTTGGTCTCTCCGCAGCATCCACATCTTTCAAGCCGCGCAAGAGCGAGGTGACCTCACCTTTGCGACCCAGAAGAGCAGTGCGCAGAGTATCTATTTCTGATTCCGTCTTTGCCGATGCGATTCGCTCGGCACCGTCGATCCGTAACCGGTCGATGGTATCCTTCATTTCAGGATCCCCTCTGCCGGGTCACCCCGGCCAGGTGAATGTTTTCACAGTTGCCGGGACTGACTACTGAGCGGTCTTCAGCAAAACCTACAGTGCAGCCTTGGCAGCGTCGGCCAGTTTACTGAATGCACCAGCATCCTTCACAGCCAGATCCGCAAGCATCTTCCGGTCCATTTCAATATCGGCAACCTTCAGTCCGTTCATGAAACGGCTGTAGCTGAGGCCATTGAGACGGGCGGCAGCGTTGATCCGGGTGATCCACAACCGGCGGAATTCCCGCTTCTTGTTGCGGCGATCACGGTATGCATAGGAAAGTGCGCGTTCCACAGCTTCACGGGCAGTGCTGTACTGGTTTCCTCTACCAGCGACAAAACCTTTGGCGCGTTTCAGATACTTCTTACGTCGTTGCTTCGCAGCAGGATTATTTGTTGCTCTTGGCATATCATGCCTCCTCTATTACTGGGCGGTTAAGCTCAAAAACTATTTACCCAGCATTCTGCGGGCTCGGGATTCGTCACAGGAGGCCACCATGCCGCTTTTGCGCAGGTTGCGCAGGCGCTTGGGACTCTTGGCGGTGAACAAGTGGCCCTTAAAGGCCTTACTGCGTTTGATACGACCGCTACCGGTGATCTTGAACCGCTTGGCGGCTGCCCGGTTGGTCTTCATTTTGTTACCCATTGGTACTCTGCCTCTCTGTCTATCATTGGAGGACAAACCGTTCCCTTGGACCGGCTGGCCTCTCGTTCTTCCCGCATGAAATAGCGAGAACGTCAGACTTTTTTCGGGACGACAATGAAACTGATTTGCCGGCCCTCGCGCTGGGGCCTGGATTCAGGAACACCATAATCAGCTAATTCGTCGTTCAGGTTATTCAGGAATTCCAAAGCCAGATCCATATGGGTGATTTCCCGTCCGCGGAACCTCATGACGACTTTCACTTTGTTACCGGCTCCGAGAAACTGAATAATGTGTTTCTTCTTGAACTGGTAATCGTGATCGTCAGTTTTGGGACGGAACTGGATCGTCTTGACTTTGACCGTGTGCGAAGCCTGTCGGGCCTTGCGGGCCTTCTTGCTCTGCTCATACTTGAACTTCCCGTAATCCATAATCTTGCATACGGGGGGACGCGCAGTAGGTGCCACTTCCACTAAGTCAAGACCCTTGTCCTCAGCCAGCCGCAAGGCATCCTGAGTGTCCATCTCGCCCAATTGTTCTCCGCCATCGTCGACGACCATCACCTTGGGGATTCTGATCATCCGGTTGACCCTGGTCAACTTGGTACCCTTGATAAGCCTCTACCTCCTGAAGAAACCAGTCCCTTTTATCCTGAGCTGCATAAAACCATGCAGGCATGAAAAAAGCGGACACATTGGCCCGCCTCGGGTTAATAACCGGTCCGGATTATTTCAGCCGGGTGCGGTGAGAGGGCGGACCTCTTCTTGAAAAGGCCGCCAAGGGAACCCGCCCCTGGCAGCTTTTATTCAATTTGAATGACAAATTAGCTCTTGGTGGCCTCTACGTCAAGAATTTCCTTGATGGCTTCATCCACACTCATGACGCCTTTGTCCTCGGAATGACGCACCCGAGGGGCAACCTGGTCATTATCGGCCTCGCGCCCCCCCACCACCAGCATCCAGGGCACCTTCATCATTTCAGCTTCCCGCACCTTGAAGCCGATTTTCTCGTTCCGAATATCCACTTCGGCGCGAATTCCGGCTTTGCGAAGCCTGTCAGCCACATTTTCCGCGTATTCAGCCTGGTCACGGCTCACCGCAAGCACTCTGGCCTGCTCAGGAGCCAGCCAAACGGGGAAATCGCCGGCAAAGTGCTCGGTGAGAATACCAATGAAGCGCTCCAGGGAACCCATGATAGCCCGGTGCACCATATAGACGTATTTCTCCTGGCCCTCGTTGTCCGTGTAAGTCACATGGAACCGCCGGGGCAGATTAAAATCGAACTGGATGGTGCTGGCCTGCCAACTGCGGCCAATGGCATCAATCAGTTTGACGTCAATTTTGGGACCGTAGAAGACTGCTTCGCCTTCTTCGCGGGAATAATCGAGTTCATGCTTCTCGATGGCGCTGACCAGAGAAGCTTCGGCCATTTCCCATTCTTCGTCGCTGCCGGCGTATTTCTGTTTGTTTTTCGGATCCCGCACAGACAACTCAACCTTGAACTCATTGAAACCAAAGGTGCCCAAGATCTCTTTGACCAGTTCAATGCAGTTGCCAACTTCGGTCTCCAACTGCTCGGGAGTGCAGAAGATATGAGCATCGTCCTGGGTGAATCCACGCACCCGCATGAGGCCGTGCAGGGCTCCGCGTTTTTCGGCCCGGTACACCGTGCCAAGCTCGGCAAGCCGCACTGGAAGATTGCGGTATCCCCGGCTTTTGCGTTTGTAGATCAGAATGTGCAGAGGGCAGTTCATGGGCTTGACGACGTAGTCTTTTTCATCCTGCTCAAAGACGTACATGTCATCCTTATAGAATTCCATGTGCCCGCTGGTGACCCACAGATCAGCCTGGCTGATGTGCGGAGTGGTCACGGTTTTGTAGCCGTGGCGGCGGTGAACGCCTTTCCAGTAATTGATGACCTGTTCTCTCAGCAGATCGCCCCGTGGATACCAGAGGCTGAGGCCAGGGCCTGCCTCTTCAGTGATTCCAAACAGGTCCAACTCGCGTCCCAGTTTGCGGTGATCCCGTTTTTTGGCTTCTTCGAGCATTTCGAGATGGGCCGTCAGGTCCTTCTTTTTGAAGAAAGCGGTGCCGTAGATGCGCTGCAGCATGGGCGCCGTAGGATCTTTCATCCAGTGGGCCGCCGAAACGCTGGTCAGCTTGAAGGCTTTCAGATCTTTAGTGTCGGGAAACCGGTGTGATATAACCATCACAGCCTTCAATACCATCAATACGCACCCGCCA
>JAOZJV010000132.1 GCA_029935695.1 Candidatus Krumholzibacteriia bacterium
ACGGTCACGTATCTGAGAGCTAAGGAGAGGGAATCATGGCCAGCACATCACAAAAATGGTTTATCGGCTGCGGCATCGGCTGTGGATTGATGATTTTGATCACCGCCATTATAGGGGGTGGAATATTCTTCGCCGTCAAAGATGTAGTGAAAGAAGGAAAATCCATTGATGAGAGCAACAACGCCATGATTGCCGCCTTCGGATTGCCCGAAGAGTTCACTCCCGAAGCCAACGGTGCCATTGCACCGGACCGCATGGAAATTTTCCTGGCCTCAAGAGCAGCCTCGGCTGTTTCCATGGATGAGATGGCGGATATTCTCACCACCCTTGATGACGACAGCAATAAAGGGCCGGCCGCCATCCTGGCCAAAGTCAAAGCTGGCGTCACCCTTGTTCCAGCCATTCTTACGTTCATCAATGACCGCAATCTGTCTCTGCTGGAAAACGGCATGGGCGATGGCGAGTACCTCTATATTTACTCCCTGGCCTACTTTGCCTATCTGGATAAGGATTTGACCGACGGGCCGAGTTTCCAGGTCAGTGGCAATGACAGCGGTGACAGTGATGATGGCGTCAGCTGGAACGTATCGACCAGCTCTGATGACAGCGATGTTCGTGATAGAAGGGAAAAGCGTGTCCGCACCCAGATCCATCAAATGCAGATGGGTTTCCTGATGAATCAGATCGCCGCCATGGGCCCTGCTTCAGGGTTGGATGATGAGCTGAGAGCGGTCCTGGAAGCTGAAAGAGAAGCCATGAATGCGGCCCGGCGTCGCCTGCTTTGGGAAGATGAATTGCCCCCGGTCATTGAAGCTTCACTGGCGCCTTATGCCGATGAACTCAATGCCTCTTACCGGCCTATTCTGAATGTGATTGAAATCGGGTTGGGTAACAGCAACTAGATATTACTTCACACACCAGAATATTCTCACATGATGCGGCCGTCCTTCGAACACAGGAAAATCGAGGGGCGGCCGTAAGTCTTGCACCGAGGAGAAACGCGACGCCAATTCGCGGCGATAAATGGAGTGGTCTCCCGTGCGGTGGTTATTTGCGAACACAGCCTGGCCTCCGGTGGGCATCAACCGGGCGGCAGCTTCGGCCAAACGGGGCCATTCTTTTTCCACCGAAAACTTTCCGCCCTTTTTCGACGACGCAAACACCGGTGGGTCGCACACCAGCAGATCCAGCGGCTGCCACTGTTTGGGGTTTTCGGACATCCGTCGCAGCTGGCGTTCCAGCCACTTGCGCACATCTTCCTGGATGAATTTTCCTTTGCCAGATTCGGCCAGGCCGTTCAGCTCCATGTTGATTTTACCCACATTCAAGCCGGGCTTGGCCACATCCACGGAAAAGGCCACTTCGCCACCGCCGCTGAGGGCCACCACCGAGAAGGAGCAAGTGTAGGAAAAGAGGTTGGCCAGACGTTTGCCTTTTGCGGCCAGAAAGAGGCGCCGCCGGGTGTCGCGCTGGTCCAGGAATAAACCGGTGTGCTGGGTTTGGGTCAGGTTGATCTGGTACTGAAGACCGTGTTCCTGCACCGTGAATTGATCAGGCGGAGTGTCCCTGAAGATTCGGGTTTCAGTGACCAGGTTGCGTTGGTGAGGATTGCGCCGGTGGATGCGAACGATGCCGCCTTTGCAATCGTAAATACGGCACACTTCATCAAGCACGGGATTCAGCCGATCGGCAGCTTTGACGGGGTCGGCTGTTTCGTCGAACCAGACCGCGTCGAAAAACTGGCCGTAAATATCAATGGCGGCGGGCAGTCCCTGAATTTCATCCCGGTGCACGGCGCGGAAGGTGTCGGTGATGGTTTCCAGCCAACCCAGACGGCGGTCGCGGCAGAGGGACAACCCAAGACCGGCTGCACTTTGGTCACTGCCGGCCAGAGCCTTGAAAGAAGGGGGCAGTGATGACTCCAGGGTGCCGTCGATGCCGGGCCAGGAAAGAGAGCGGCAGTGCAGGCAAAGTCGACCGGTCCAATGAGCGCCGTATTGATCATCCCCAAAAATGGGCACGCCGCCCAGTTGGGCATGCCGGCGGATCTGATGCTTGCGGCCTCGCTTGATGATGGCCTGGTACCGGGTGAGTGCCACTTTGCCCCGGGGGGTTATGGTGGTTCCGATTTCGTCCAGCCGGGTGAATTCCGTATGGGATGATTTTCCGTCCAGTTCCTGGTCGCAGGTCCATTGTTTATCACGGGAGATGGCGGGAGAGAGAAATTCATAAGTCTTGAAGGCGGTGCCCTGCTCGTGGATTTGCTGGGCCAGTCCGGAGGCTTCCGGGGTTAAGGCCATCAGCAAAACTCCGCTGGTGCCGCGATCCAGCCGGGACACCACGTAGGTTTTCAAACCGTGATGCAATTCCAGCCACTCCACCACACCCAACTCGCCAGGAGCTCCGGCGTGGGTGGCCAGACCCACGGGCTTGTCCACCACCAGCCAGTTTTCATCCTGATAGAGGATCATGAGGCGGCCAATTCCGTGAGGATTTCCCGGAATTCGCTCAGCAGTGCGATGCCTCGGTTTCGTCCATAAAACAGGTGCAGTTTTTTGAGGATTTGGGGCTTTTGCAAACCGGCCTCTTTGGCTTCCAGGAAAACCACCTGGGCTTCTTGGGGCCGGGGTCCCCACTGGACCAGCTCGTGGCCGTCCTCGTCAAAAACAACCAGGCGGGGAATGCTGCGGGAACCGTTGGTGAGAAAGTCGTCCATGATGTCGAGGTTTTCATCCCGCAGGATGAGGCGCAGATCGATGTTGTTGTTGAGGGCAGCCAGGGCAGAGATGTAGGGCAGGCACTGGGCCGAGTCGCCACACCAGGGTTCAGTCAGCAGCATCCAGGTTTGCGGGCCCTTGATGCTGCTCATCATTTTCTGCATATCCTCGGGCACCTTGAACGTGCGGGTGATGCGGTCGGTGCGATGAAGATTCAATTGGGTGAATTGCAGTTTTTCAGCAGCCTCTTCATTCAGGCCCTCATCACTGGCGGCAGCTTGCTGGACCAGGATCTGATGATATTCTTCGGCGGTGAGCCCGGCCTGGATGCGACCGTTTTCAAAAAAGCGCTGAGCCATGGAAAATCCCCGTTGGTTGAATGATTGGCCAGGCGCCATCATAACCCTGGCTGCGGACAAATACCAGCCTTGGCCATAATTGGTTGTCTACAATTGAAACAACATACCGTATATTGAACTGGGCATATTTACCGGCGGCACCCCGAGGCGACCAACGGCTGCGCTGCTATGATCTGAATGGCAATATCACCATGAATCACCGGGAAGAGTTCCCACCTCCATTCAAACTGGGGACCTGGCTGGTCCAACCCGACCGGAACCGCATCAGCGGTCCTGATGGTGACAGCCAGATGGAGCCCCGAGTCATGCTCGTGCTGCTGTTGCTGGCCAAACGGCCCGGCGATGTGTGGTCACGGCAGGCTTTGCTTGATGAAATATGGAAAGATTCCATTGTCGGTGAAGAGATTCTGACCCGGGCCATCAGTGAATTGCGGCGGGCCTTCAAAGACAAAGCCCGGGATCCTTTTTTCATTGAAACCATCCGGAATCATGGGTACCGGTTGATTGAGACACCTCAACTTGTGCCTGTGGAAACAATTCCAGAGCCACCGGCGGTTTCGGAACCCACATCCCCAAAATCTTCTCCGAAAGCCATGCTGCTGCCGGCCCTGGCCATTGTTTTTGTTATTCTGGCGGCTGTCTTTGGTGGGAAGATCATTTCACCAGGCCAGAATTCAGTTCCTCAGGCAGCAACATTTTCTCCAGCGAAGCCCCTGACAAGTTTCCCCGGCCGCGAATGGCACCCGGCTCTTTCGGCTGATGGCACCCGGGTGGCCTTCGTCTGGTCCAGCCCCGAGGAAGAAACCACAAACATCTACGTCAAACAGCGGAACTCCGAAACCCTGTTGCGTCTGACCGAAAGTTCCGGCTGGGTGGCCTGGCCAACCTGGTCTCCCGATGGCCAAACCATCGCCTTTGTTCAGGATGGCCCCGGTGGCGGAACCCTGTGCCTGGTGCCGTCGCTCGGTGGGCCGGTGCGCAGCCTTCACAACACGGCATCCTGGGTGGAGGGACTGGATTTTTCACCTGATGGAGAAAGCCTGCTGTTTGCCGCCAGGGAGGAACAATCCGGGAAGTTTGGGATCTATTTGCTGCACCTTCAGGATTTGAAAGTAGAAAAACTGTCGTTGGGAACAAACCAGCGGGCGGGAGATTTCCAGCCCCGATTTGCTCCCGATGGGTCTGGTCTGGCCTGGGTCGGGGTGAAGCTCAACGGACACAGCAGTCTCTTTCATGCTCATTTTTCCGATGATGCGGGCCGGCAGGTGGGGGGAGAGCTGGCCAATATACAGGGGCTGGCCTATGGCGCCGATGGCAATAATCTCATTTATTCCGCTTCGCCAGGGGGAACCTTCAATTTGTGGCAGATTTCGGTGGATTCCGGAAAAGATGCCACACCCCGGCAGTTGCCCACTTCCGGAGAATTTGCCTGGAATCCAGGAGTGGCCCGCAGCAGCGGTGATCTGGTTTTTGAACAGGTGCGTGTGGATCGGGACATTTGGGGAATCAGGATTCTGGAGCGTAACCCCTGGCAAACACAAACATTCTCTTTTTTGCAGTCCACCCGGTGGGAATACGAGGCCAATTTCAGTGCCGATGGCACCCTGGTGGCGTTCATTTCGGTCCGCAGTGGATCTCCCGAGTTGTGGCTGGCCGATGCCCATGGTGGGAATCTCCGCAAATTAACCAGCCTGGGCAGCTCTGGCCTGACCAATCCCCGTTTTTCCCCTGATGGCAAACAGTTGGCATTCAACGTCCTGCGTCAGGGTCGTCCCGTCATCATGATGGTGGCGGTTCGCGGGGGCGAGCCGCAGGTTTTGACCCCGGAAGGGGTGGAGGAAGTTTTCTGTTCCTGGTCCCACCATGGCAGAAGTCTGTTGTACGGGGTGGATCAGGATGGTGGCTGGGAAATCCGCCGCCGCAGTGTGCCGGACTTGAAAACTGACATGGTGATTGCCGGGGGCGCCATTCACGCCATTGAATCCGAGGATGGCAGCACTATCTTTTTCACTCGCCTGGACCAGGGCGGCTTGTGGAGCTTGAAGCTGGATGAGAGAGGCCACTCGGTGGTTGATGACATTCCCCAACTGGTTGTGGGCGATTTGAGCAGTCAGGATCGCCACAACTGGGCCCTGAGCCAGGGACAAATTTACTGGGTGTTGCGCACCGGTGGAACGGCCATGTTGGCCCTCACCGATTTGGCCACCGGCCATTCCAGTTTGCTGACCGAGCTTGCGGGGATGACCAGCAGAGGGCTCGCCGTTTCGCCCGACGGAACCATGATTTTGTACCCCAAAACCGGTCCCATGGAGGGTGATTTGATGGTTTTGGAAGGGCAAAAATAACAAAGGGAATTTCCCGGAGGGTTCTTTTGGCGGTTGAATAAAGTTTTTTAATGTTTTTCCTGAAAAATCATACCATCACCAAGTTAAAGAAAACAAACAACATACATCGATAATACATGTCCCTCAGGTAAAGCATAGGTGCCCCTCAGGCTAGCTGCCGGGTTTTTTGGCAAATTACCCCTGTAAGCGAACGACACACCCCGTCATCGCGAACGAGGTTCGGTTGGATTTGAGTCGTAACCGAATCAAAGGATAGTGAAGGAGGTCAGCTGAAGGCCCCTGCTCAATCATCTGCGAACGGAATCTCTATCACCTGGTCGTCTTGGAGATTTTGAGATTGAGAAGGAGTCGGTGGCAAAGGAAGATCGCGGGTAACATGCCCCCCCGGGATTGAACTTAGCCAACAACCGATCCGAAGCTGACCTCCTGAACTGCCAAACGAAATTAAAAAACCCGATTGCCTCATCCCGCACTGGCGAAACCGATCCCCCTCGGAGCTGATTTTGGGAAAAGCATTCGGGTTTTTTTACGCCAGAAATTCCGCCAGAAGAGGCCCCTGACAACAATCCCTGATTTTCGTAAAGGCCCGATTTCGAATCTGCCGCACTCTCTCCCGGGACAACTTGATGGATTTGCCGATATCCTCCAGTGATTTGCGGGGGTCTGTGCCCAGTCCGTAATAGCTTTCCAGGATCAGCTTTTCCCGGGGATCCAGGGTTTCCAGAGCTTTCTCCAGTTGGGATTCCAGACTGGTGCGGTCCAGCTGCTCTGAAGGCAGTTCCTGGGAAACGTCAGCCAGGGTTTCGCTCAGGGACAGGCCTTTTTCGGAGGTGGGTTCGTCCAGGCTGAGGGAAGGCCGGCAAGCGGCTCTGATGCGGGCCAGCTTGCGTGGAGTTATTTCCACCATGGCGGCCAATTCCTCCTCCTGGGGCGACTGCATGGTTTTTTGCTCGTATTGACGCTCCATTCGGGCGATGGCCGTGATTTGACGAGCACGGTTGGCTGGCAGGCGCACGGTGCGGGTTTGATCCTGCAGGGCCGTCTGGATGGATTGCCGGATCCACCACACGGCATAGGTCACGAAACGGAAGTCGCGTCTTTCGTCAAAGCGTTTGGCTGCGGTGATCAGGCCCACGTTGCCTTCAGCGATGAGATCCATGAAGCTCAATCCCCGGTTAAGAAACTTTTTAGCCACGCTGACGACAAACCGCAGGTTGGCGTTGACCATGTGGTCGAGGGCTTCTCTGTTGCCGGCGCGGATTTTTTGAGCCAGTTCAATCTCCTGCTCCCGGGTGAGCAAATCATAGCGGGATATCTGGTTCAGGTAATTGCGAAGAGCTGGGTCGTTGCGCCGATCCTGGTATTGTTCCACTTCGTACATGGGCTCACTCCTTGTTTATGAGGCATTTGCTGCCTTTAAGCGGTCCCGGAGAACCGGGGGGATATTCTGGGCTTCAAGGAGTGAGTGAAACCAATAAGCATTTTATTACAAAAAAAACCCGCCGGATGAGGACGGGTTTTTAACGGTGTCGGATGATTTCAGCTTCGGTAGTCCTGCTTTTTCAGAACCGAAGTGGCGCCACCCTCCAGGAACATATAGTTGTCGTACCCATATTCTTCCAGATAGTACTGCAGCCACTTGACCTGCTTGCCCACTTGGTCGAAGATGAGCAGGGTCTTGTCCTGGTTGGCTTTTTTGGCCACAAAGTTGGGAATAAAGACATCCAGGGGAATGTTTCGCGCCGACTGCATTCCAGGCAGGCCGGATGAGGCCTGGTACTTGTCCCGCAAATCGATGACCATGACGTTGTCCCCGGCAGCGGCCGATTCAAAGTAGGACCAGGCGAGAGTGCGCTGCTTGAACTGGGCTTTGGTCAGCAGCTGGGTTTCGGGATCGGTGATGGCCTTTCCCAGCAACTGGGTTTGCTGAGGGTACATGTTGGCCCATTCGGGAATACCGGCATCGTAGGCGTAAACATCCTTGAAACCTGCTGCGGCGGCTTTTTTGGCAGCCTTGTAGGATTTGAGACAAGTGATGCCATTGCAGTAGAAGGCAATCTTTTTACCGGGGTTGGCAGCAACAATGTCTTTGAGTTTGGCTTCGAAGGTTTTTTTGCTGACGGCCACGTGCTGGGCGCCTTCCACGTGGATGACGTCATATTCAAGCTGTGATCGGGCGTCAATCACGATATACTCGCCCGAGTCCAACCCGGCTTTCAGGTCGTTGGTCTCTACGGTGTTGATTCCAGGATAGTCACCACGGTAAGGGTACTTACCGGATTCGGCAGAGGCGGTGCCAATCAAAATGGTGGTCACCAGAAGAATGGATAAAACTTTAAGGGCGTGGTTCCGGTTCACGATAATCTCCTTTGGGGATTGCGGGATTCAATAGTTCCAGAATACCTATCGACTTGATAGGGGATTTATTTAGTCTAAATTCAGGGAGGCGATAATGCGCTCAAAAAGAAGATTGGGAGTAGGACTGCTGTCGGTGGTTTTGCTGGTGGCGGGTCTGGCCTGGGCTGCTGGAGAAGTGATGAATGTTCAGGTGCGCACCAGCAAGCTGCGGTCGCGTCCTTCGTTCCTTGGTTCCACCGTGACGGAAGTGGGATACGGGGCACAGGTGACGATCAAATCTCAGCGCGGGCCCTGGGTGCAGGTCACCACTCCTGACGGTCAGTCCGGTTGGCTTCACGAGTCGGCTTTGTCAGAAGATGAGCTGGCCATGGTTTCAGGAACCATCAATGCGGACACCGGAGCTTCCGGAGAAGAAATTGCTTTGGCCGGCAAGGGTTTCAACGATCAGGTTGAAAACGAATACCAGAAGAAACACGGAGACCTGGATTACACCTGGGTGGATCTCATGGAGAAGATGGTGATCAGCCCGGAGCAGGCTGAAATATTCCTGGCTGACGGACAGATTCATCCAGCAGAAGGAGGTCAGTAAAATGAAACGTTCAAAACAATTTTTCATT
>JAOZJV010000669.1 GCA_029935695.1 Candidatus Krumholzibacteriia bacterium
CTGTTCCAGGCCATCACCCATAAGGAACTTTATCTGCAGCCTGATTTCAATGTGTCGGAAACTCAGAAATTTCTCCCTGAAATTCTTCACTATCCCTTGGGTGAGAGTAAAAAAATCATCATTATGTCCAGCCTGGAATGTGGTTGGACCCTGGGTGTGGTTACAGATCTGGACGCGGTGGCGGCCTTCTTTCAACCCAGCGTAAACCGGACTGCAGTTTTTGCTGGTTTGTTGCTGCTGTTGATCAGCAGTGCCGCGTTCTTCCTGATTCGCCGCATCGGATTGGGCTGGGAAGTTTCAGATCGCAATTTGCAGGAATCCCATGACCGCCTGGCCGAAAGTATTGAGGGACACTCCATGGAGTTGAGTGCCGGCCAAGTTGCCAAGCAGAAGGCCGAAAATGCTTTGCGGGAACGGAAAAATCTTTTTGATGCCATCACCACCCAATCGGTTGAAGGTATCACCGTGGCTGATGTCGAAGGCAAGTACACTTTCGTCAACCCGGCTTTTTGTAAGATGATGGGCTATTCAGAAGAAGAATTGTTGCAGATGACGGTTTTTGACGTGAAGGCAAAATCTCAGGATAAATCATCATTTTCCCGCTCAAAAAAGAGCAAAGAAGGGCTGCCGATTCAGGTTTATCTCCAGAGAAAAGATGGCACTGAATTCTTCTCCGAAGTTCTTGGAAAAATGATTGATATCGGTGATAAAAAGGCTGTTCTGGGCACGGTGCGGGATATCACTGAACGAATGCATAATGATGAAGAGCGGATAAACCTTGAGCGGCAACTGCAGCATGCTCAGAAACTGGAAAGCCTGGGGGTTTTGGCCGGAGGTATCGCTCACGATTTCAACAACCTGCTTATGGCCATTCTGGGCAATGCCGATCTTGCCCTGAACGAGCTTTCACCCATGTCACCGGCCAGGGATAATATCAAAGAGATTGAAAGTGCCTCCCGGCGGGCGGCTGAGCTGGCCCGGCAGATGCTTGCCTATTCGGGCAAGGGGCGGTTTGTGGTCCAGCCCATTTCGCTGGATGAAATGGTGGGGGAAATAGCTCATCTGCTTGAAGTTTCCATCTCCAAGAAGGTTGTGCTGAAATTTAATTTTGCCCACAATCTGCCCACTTTCGATGGTGATGTGACCCAGGTCCGTCAAATTGTCATGAACCTGATCACCAATGCTTCTGAGGCTGTGGGCAATCAAAGCGGTGTGGTATCCTTGTCCACCGGTGCCATGGATTGTGACCGTACATACCTCGATAACGCCAACACCACCTTGAGTGCTGGAACGGACGATCCTTTGGAGGAAGGAATTTACACCTATTTGGAGGTGTCCGATACAGGCTGTGGAATGGACCGGGTAACCCTGGGTAAGATTTTTGACCCCTTCTTTACGACGAAGTTTACCGGCCGGGGATTGGGCATGTCGGCGGTTCAGGGCATTGTGCGGGGCCACCGTGGTGCCATCATGGTTAACAGTGAGGTGGGCAAAGGAACGACGTTCAAAATCCTTTTCAAAGCCAATGAATTGGCTGTCGATGACCTCGAACCAGCTTCCTCTGCCGCATCCACATCGGATGAGTTACCTGTTCAATTTGAAGGAACAGTGCTGATTGTAGATGATGAAGATACGGTGTGCGCTGTGGGGAAACAGATGCTGCATCGTATGGGGTTTCAGGTCCTGACAGCTCCTGATGGCCGAGAGGGAGTGAAGCTTTTTGAAGCCCACCATCAGGAGATTACTTGTGTGCTGTTGGATCTGACCATGCCGCATATGGACGGACAGCAGACTTTCGTTGCCATGCAACGTGTGGACCCCGAAGTCACAGTGATATTATGCAGCGGCTACAACGAGATTGATGCCATCCAGAGTTTTGCGGTAAATGGCCTCGCGGGTTTTATTCAGAAACCCTATAACATGGAAATTCTACGGGAAAAATTGCTGGAAGTTCTTGTGGCAGACCAGAAGGATATTTGATCCATTCTGGGATAATACTATCCGAAGTTTCCTTTTTGTATTAATCTGATTTACCGGTATAGTCCGTTCTGCCACCAAAATTCAGACCTGTCCCAAAGGCGGGGGAGATAATCTCATTATGCTAAAAAGATCGCCCATTGGCGAGATGTGCGGGTTTCTTGCTGTCCTTATTCTGATGGCTGGCGGCTGCGCAGTGGGCCCGGACTATACAGAGCCTGAGTTTGAAAGTCCCGATGCCTGGCAAAACGCGGCGGCCCAGGATGTGGTGGCCGATGCACCCGTGATTCAGCAGTGGTGGACCGCCTTTGGTGATGCCATCGAA
>JAOZJV010000670.1 GCA_029935695.1 Candidatus Krumholzibacteriia bacterium
CCAGGTCGCTGAGGGTAAGACCCGATTCATCCAGTTCTCCGCTGAGCATGCGTTTGTCGATGACCTGTTTGGTTATTTCCCGGATGCGGCTGGGCGTCGGTTTGGCCAATGACCGGGTGGCAGCTTCCACCGCGTCGGCCAGCATCAGAATGGCTGTTTCCTTGGAATGGGGTTTGGGACCGGGGTAACGAAAATCATCAACCTTGACCGGCGCGTTGCTGTCACTGCTGAGAGCCTTGTGATAGAAATACTCCATCACCATGGTTCCATGATGTTCGGGGATGAAATCGATAACGGCCTGAGGCAGGCGCCACTTGCGAGCCAACTCAATGCCTTCCTTGACGTGGGCGCCGATGACCAGGGCGCTCATGCTCGGACTCAGTTCATCGTGTTTGTTGTTTTCCAAATGCTGATTTTCAACATAATACTCGGGCTTTTCCATTTTGCCGATGTCATGAAAAAGGGCCCCGACTCTGGTCAAAAGGGAGTTGGCTTCAATGGTCCGGGCCGCGTGTTCGGAAAGCTGACCCACCACCTGGCTGTGGTGATAAGTACCCTGAGCCTCCAGGGCCATGCGCTGCAGCAACGGATGATTCAAATCCGAAAGTTCCAGCAATGTCAGATCACTGCAGACTCCCACCATGGGTTCAACCACAGGCAGTAGAAACAGTCCAAAAGCAACCATCAGAACAGGAGCAAAGAGGACCACCAGAAAAACACTCTGGCTGGGAATTTCACCCACCGCCCCCAGCAGGAAAATCATCAGCACCGACAAGAACGTCAGCAATAAAATGGTCTGGTAGAATTGACCGCGTTTGCGCACTCGGCGCACCGACACCACCGTCACCATACCCAGAATATACCAGACAAAAACCTGGGCCGCGGTGAACCCGGGAAGGATGGCCATCAGGGTCACCGCCAGAAGGGTGACATTGTAACCAACCCGGTCCCGAAAAAGAACGGTGCCCAGCAGGGAGAGCAGAATCACAGGCACCGCAAAAGCGCCCAGTGCTGGTGTATCCAACGCAAAATTGGCTCCCAGCAGGAACAGGGCGAGGATGACAGTCAAAGCAACACAGGTGCGAATGCTTTTGAAAGTTTCCGGGAAATGAATGAGGCCAAACCAGGCAAAAAGTCCCAGAGCAAGCAGCAACAGCAGGACCCGGCTGAAGAAACGGGTCACCTGACCGGATCGATTCTCTCCGCCACCTCTGGCCAGAATTTGTTTTTCAAGTTCATTCAGATAAAGGGCCTGCTGGGGAGTCACCCGCACGCCCCGGTCAATGATGCGCTCGTCTTTCCAGAACTCTCTGGTGGTGGCAATGGTGGCGCGAATTTGATCCTGGCGCAGCCGGGTTTCTTCAGGAGAATACACAAGATTGGGACTCACAAAGTGCCGCATAATCGAAGCGGTTTCACCCACCAGAGAGGGAGACATACCGGCCCCGCGCAACTCGGCGGTCAGCCGTTCCTGAAGATTGGCCTGAGCCACAACCCTGTCCAGGGGACGCAAACTTTCACTGCCACTGGTGGCCACCACAACCCGGTCGTATTTTCCCGGCGGCAGCATGTCCACCACGCCCCCAGCCAGAACCGAGCGCCACACACGATCCATACGCACCAGAATGGAATCTTCAGGAGAGGAGCCCAAAAGGCTCACGGCATTTTTCCGATTCAGGGTGGGGTATTGAAGAGTCAGAATACCCACCCGGTCTTCCATGGTGTAGTTAGTATCGGAAAGGGCCAGAGCAACCGAATCAAACAGCAGACCCAGGCGACCGCCAACTTCTTCGCCACCGGAAGGAGCCAGAATGCGCAAGACGGGCGGCTCGACCACAACCCTCTGCAGCCGATCCATTTCCACATCCTGCTTCAGCAATGGCGCCACATAGGTGAAGGGTGCCCTGATCTCTTTGGTGGCAATTTCGCCCACGGCTGGAAAATCCAGGTTGAGTCTTTGAACAGGAGGAAAGAGAACCAGATGCAGGACCAAAAGGACCAGACCACAGAATGCAAGAAGCCCCCAACCGCTTGAACCCTTGTCGTCCTTCATGGACTTGATGATTTTACCCGCGCTGCGAGACCGAGTGCCGGTTTCCCGACCCTTGGACTCATGCGTAAATAAAGTTCTGAGGCGCAACCACAGCTTGGACATGGATCAGATTCCTTTCCAAACCCCGAGGTCCGTTTTGAAACGGGTCAGAGATTCTCCGACTCGATACTCGCTGCTTCGAAAGCTTCGACAATCCGGCGCACCAGTGGGTGCCGGACAATATCCTCACCACGAAGCTCCACAAAAGA
>JAOZJV010000671.1 GCA_029935695.1 Candidatus Krumholzibacteriia bacterium
ACTTTAAAAAATTGGGTAAGTTCATCAACATTTCCCGGGTATCGGGGTGGGCAACAGAAAATCCCGCCAAAGCAATGAAGAAGCCAAGAATGAATGCAGGCAGGGGACTGCGGAACATATTCCACCTCCGGGTTTGGGGATTTTCAACAGGTTGGTTTTCAGATATCCGCTGAATCAATTCACGCCCGACTGATTCTCTGATCAGGCTCTGATCGCTGAGATCAAGATCCAGCAAACATTGCTCAAGGGCTTTTTGATTGTCGTTCATTTCTGTGCCTCCAGATCCTTCAATTCAGCCCGTAATTTTTCCATGGCCCGGTGCACGATCACGCCAATATTGCTTTCGCTTATCCCTATCACTGTGGCAATGCTGCGATTGGTTTTTCCCCCGGCGAATTTTAGTCCGATTATGTCTCTTTCTCGAGGTGACAATCGGGCTATGGCGGCCATTAAACAATCCCGCTCTTCATCCACAATCATCATTGTTTCGGGGTCCATGTTGCTGACGGTTTGCGGATGCCACCACCGTTTCAATGACAGGCGCCGTCGGCTCAGCTTTCTCTGATGATCGTTCACTGTGTTGCGGGCGATGGTCAGCAACCAGGTGCTGAATGATGCGCAGGTGGGGTCGAAGGTTGCAAAGTGGTCCAAGGCCTTGTGAAAGGTGATGGAAGTTAAATCATCGGCCACTGCAGCCTCGGTTATTCGGTAGCGGATGTAATTGTAAACCCTGGGGAAATACTCCCCATAAGCCCGGCTGAAGGAATGCGGGTCCTTGGGGTTGATCTCGCTTTCAGAAACGATTTGCAAATCAGGTTTCACGGTATCTCCTAAAAATCGGGTTATTCATAGAGATATACGCACTGGGGAATATTCTATTACAAACAGAATGGCGAGATGAGCCCAATCAACAAGAATGTTGCCCATGGCTGATTCGTCCGTTATCCTGAAGCCCAGTATACAACACCGCATTCAACCATGGGAACCCAATGCCCCGTCCAGAAAAATTCACCCGTTTCGAACCCCGTCTGTGGCGCTACGAATTGCCTGGTGGCTGGGTTGTTCTGGCCGGCAAAGCTGATCAGGACAACGACCATCTTTCCATCAAAATGGCCAAGGCCAACGACTATTGGTTTCACGTCAAGGGATTGCCCGGCAGTCACGTGATTCTTCAGGTGCCTTCAGGCGAAGATCCGGATAACGGCACCATCAAAGCCGCCGCCGCGGTGGCGGCCTGGCACAGCAAAAAACGCGAGTCCAAACAGGTGGCAGTCAGTTGCACCCGGGCCCAGTATGTGTCCAAACCCCGGGGCGCCAAGCCCGGCACGGTGACCATCCGCAAAGAAAAAGTCCTTAAAGTACGGCCCGCAATTCCAGAGGAAAGTTGAAAGAAGCACCATGTTCGACCATTACCAGACGCTGTTTCAGGAGGCCGTTGTTAATCCCTGGTGGCGTGGCGGGATCATTGTTGGGGTGGCGGTGGTTTTGGGTATCATCCTGCGTCTGATTTTGCTGCCGGTGCTGAACCGTTTGGCCGGAAAGACCAACAGTAAAATTGATGATAAAATTCTGAATCGGCTGAACATTACTTTGATCAGGTTGGTCATTTTGCAGGCGGCCCATTTGTTGGTGCGCGATTTGATCGCCGATGGCCATGTTGTCGGAATAATCGATTCACTTTATGTCACTCTTCTGGTGCTTTTTCTCGGCAAAGCCCTGCTGGAAATCAGCAATATCCTTTTCATTCACCTGAGTGAAGCGGCCGACAATTACAACTGGATTCAACATTCGACACTGCCTCTGTTCAAGTTTTCCTTCAAGGTGATCCTTTTCGGGGTGCAAACCTACGCCATTATGTCGGCCTGGAATATCAACCTGACCAGTTGGCTGGCCAGTGCCGGCGTGCTGGGTATTGCCATTGGTTTTGCGGCCAAGGACACCCTGGCCAACTTCATTTCCGGCATCTTTATTCTGGTGGACGCACCTTACAAGGTAGGACAGTACATCTATATCGATGGCCAGACCCGTGGGGTGGTCACGGATATCGGCATGCGCTCCACACGGTTGCTGACCAACGACAATGTTGAAGTCACGGTGCCCAATGGGGTCATCGGCAACAGCATGGTGGTCAATGAGAGCAGCGGACCATCCACAAAAATGCGGGTGCGGGTGACGGTGGGAGTCGCCTATGGCAGTGATGTGGAGCAGGTGCGCAGTATTCTCACGAAATGCACCGAGGAAATTCAGTATCTTGAACCAAATCAAAACTCCACCGTTCGTTTCATGCTCATGG
>JAOZJV010000133.1 GCA_029935695.1 Candidatus Krumholzibacteriia bacterium
GAGTGGCTCCCAGGTAGTCATGAAGGATGTACTGGCCTTCGGCAGTGGAAGCCAGCTCCGCCATGACGTGGTCTCCATTGACAAATAAACCGCAGTGATTGTGTTCCTCCAACCACTGGGTCAGCAGGGCCAAATCAGCCAGGCCTTCATCGGAGCCATTGCCCAGAATATCCCAGTGATTACTCCCGCTGAAATAGAAGATCGCATTGTACCCTGCCAGAATTTCGGGAGAAACTACCCGGGCCATGTTGCTTCCATATTGGGTGGCCAGAGTCCTGTACAGATCCAAACCGCTGTGGTAAGTGAAGGCCTGGGCCTGGTTCACGTCATGCCGCAAACTGGAAGTGAAATCCGGATCGCAGCTGTCATCCCAAATCAGAATGCGGGGATGATCTCCACCTTGGGACATGGACGGCAAAGCGCGCACCGAGAATTGTTGATCATAGGTGCAAATACCCGGCAATCGGGAATTGGCTCCCCATGGGTTCTGGCTGAACCCGGAAGTATCGGCAGGAACCATCACTGTTTCGAGGCCGCCGGGGGTTTCCTGGGAGGCGGTGAAATAATAATGGATGACATCCCCGGGGTAGAAAAACCCCGTGTCTGGCAGATCGAAGTGATACCCATTTCCACCATGGGCTGCACCGGGCACTGAGCCGCTGTTGGGCAACCCGGAAGTGCGAACAGAGTCAAAAACTTCATTGGGGATCAGTCGATAGTGCAGGGCCGGGGTGCGCAGTTGCGTCCCGTCGCCCTGGATGGAAATGATGGTCCGGATAGGATCATGGCCCTCGCTGCCACTGGTTCGTCCCGAATCAAAGCGAACATGGTTAGTGGCCAGGTTATCCGGATCCAGCACGCCCGATTCCGGAAATGAATCATTGGCAAGGTCGACATCAAAGACGACGACCCGGGGTCCGTAGGTGTCCACGGCCGTGACCCGGACATTATCAAAATAGGGAGCCGGGGTTCCGTTGGGTGCCCAATCCCAACTCCAGACGGGATAATCGATGATCGATAACCGGACCTGGACAAAAGTGGCGTCCGGCTCAATCAATCCTGCCAGATCCTCGAAGTGCCGCCGGTACTCGGGACCGCCATAGTAGTAAAAATTGTCACTGGTCCAGATGGCACTCCTGATGGTGGCAGGATTGGGGTCACTGGTGGACCTTACCGTCCAACTGTAAAGAATTGCCGGTGAATCCGTCTCCAGGGTTTCGTGAACGTAGACATCAAATTCAAACAACCCTCCGTCATGATTTTCCGGCCAGGGCATGACCGGCGACATAATGGCATTCTCTATATAGCTGTTCGGGATCAAGCCCCCGCTCCAATTGACAATGAACCCGCCCGGGCCATAACACCAGTCAATGCACCAGGTGCCGCCGGTGCCGGGGACCACCACGCCATCATCAACAAAACAAACCTGGGGTGAATGATTGGTCCGGCAATCATCCAAACCTATCAAATCCGATTTCAACTGGCTGAAATCACCGCTGCCCAAAGCATCCACCGGGACCCAATTGCCAAGGGTTCCATCTTCAAAATCATCGAAAGTCTGGATGGTACCATCCATCCGAACAGTGATGTCGTCAATCTGACAAGCACCGGCAGAGGGATACAAACAGTCTTCATCAGACCAAATCGAATCACTGAAGATGACAAATCTTAATTCCACCTCGTTGCCTTCGTCGCCGGTGTATTCTCCGGCCGGGATGTCAATTTCCCAGGTCAGGTGCTGGTTGATCATCTGTCCATCATACTCAGCAATGGTGACGAAACCCTGGGTAGCATCAGACTCCCGGCGCAACAGAGACAATGTATCGTAAATCAATTCCACATCCAGATTAACCCAGGCATCGAGAGTCACCACGGTGGAAACTGATGGATCCGGCACGGTTGTTTTCCAAACCAGGGCATCGTTCCAATAATTGCCATAACCGCCGTCCACATCGTCTTCACAGGCGGGATAGTCCAATGAACCGCACCAGGCAGCCAGGTTTTCCGCACCATGACCTGCCAGACCTTCGGCGTTGTAGGTGTGGGCGTGCCAGTGATTTTCCTCTTCAGGCACAGTGAGGTCTCGGTGGGTCCAATCATTCCAATCGGGCTGACCCAATGGATTCTGAAACTGGCCATTGAAGGTGGCGCCACTGCCCCAGGGACCCATCACCACCAGAGAGTCAGCTTCTGAGCGGTCGGCGACCACAGGGCCGCTGGCAACCCGATTCACGGGTCCGTCGGATAACTCTATTTTTGGAGTTTTTGCTGACACGGTAGATACGGAAATAACCAAAATAAGCAGTAGAACGAGCGGCATAACGCGCGAAGACATAATTTCCCCCCTTGGAAATTCAGTTGTTTGGACCTGACCACCTCATCACCCTCAGGACACATCACTTCAATATTTTAAAAAGCAAAATGTGCTGAGGCATAAAGTAGTCAACCCATGGATGGTCCAGGCCAATTTGGTTTGGCGAACCGCCTGCGCAGCCATCCAGTTACTGATTATACCAAATGGGAAATGGAGATGTCAAATCAGTGGGAAGCAGCAAACTTCCCACTGGAATCAAACACTGAAACGAATCTCCAGAATATCGCCATCCTGAACAACGTAGTTTTTGCCTTCAAGGCTCATTTTATTGGCGGCCTTGGCTTCGGCCAGTCCACCAAGAGTAATGAGGTCTTCATAAGGTGTCACTTCGGCACGGATAAAACCCCGTTGCAGATCCGAGTGGATCACGCCGGCGGCCATGGGAGCGGTGGCCCCCTTGGGCACGGGCCAGGCCCGGCATTCATCAGGACCCACGGTGAAAAAGCTTTGCAGATTCAAGGCGCCATAAGCCGCCCTGATCATCAGATTTTTGGCCGGTTCTTCAATGCCCAGGTCTTCCAGAAACTCTTTGGCATCTTCCGGATCCAGTTCGCACAACTCTTCTTCCATGGTGGCGCACAGAGAAACCACTTCGGCCCCGGCAGCTTCTGCGGCTTTCACTGCATCGGCGGGAACCTCTTGGCCTTCTTCCAGATTGAACACGGCGATCAATGGTTTGGCCGTGAGGAAGGCGTAACCCGATGACATTTTCTCTTCATCCGGATTCAGTTCCAGATCCCGCAGGGGACGTTCCGCTTCGAGGTGTTCCTGGAAGCGTTTGAACATGGGCGGCTCAAGGGGATTGGCCACCTTGCCCATGCGGTCCTTTTCCTTGGTGAGTTTTTCCAGACGGTTTTCCACGATTTGCAAATCAGCCAGGGCCAATTCCATGGCCAGGGTTTCCAGCTCGCCCACCGGATCGGGGGTGCCGAACCCACCATTAAAACAACGGATGACCTGAGCCATGGCGTCCACCTTGCGGCCGTGTTCCAGAAAACGGGTGGCCTCGCGGGCACCATCGGTGCCGATACCCACCTGGAATCCAGGAATGTCCACCCACTCCACGCTGGTGTGAATTTCTCTTTTGGGATTGAACATTTCCGTCAGACGATTCAGCCGGGGATCGGGAACTTTGCCCACAGCGAGGTGCGGATCCACTCCCCCCTGCCCCGTGGGCAGAGCTGCACCAGTGATCACATTGAACAAAGTGGTTTTTCCGGTGAATTTCACACCGATGATTCCGATTTGCACGTTTTCCTCCAGGGAAACTTCAGAGAGATATTTCAGGAAATCTCAGCGATTTAAAATTCGGGCGGACTGAGTTCCGGAGTGTAAGGAACCGCCCAGAGGGAATATCCACCCTGAACGCCGGCATCATCCACGGCCGCCACCCGCACCAGGTACTTGTTTCCGTAATCCACAGTAACCATCACGCTCTCCACAAACACGGGGTCGATGGTCAAGGTGTCAATATCATTGGTAAGGATCTGGACAACATAGTGGTGGACAGGTGTCCCGTATTCAGGGGCCGTCCACACATATTGCGCCACGGGAGCGGAGACGGTGTCTCCAATACAATAATTGTCAGTTCCCATTGGACCAAAAAGAAGATAAAAGGCGACAAAACCCATCAAACCTAAGGGAGACAGTATTTTCCACTTCATTTTTATAGACCATCCATATTTTTTGGATGAAAAGAACACCTGAGCCAACCCCACTCACGGCAACAAGGTAAGCAAATAGCAGCCGTCTCGCAAAACTTACATTATTACTGGAATTCATTACCAATACGGAAATAACTGCCAAATTCTTCATTTCGTTGTTGCAAACAGGTCCCCCGTTCCCCCATATTGCACTGGGCGCAAGGAAGGCTGCCGACGGTCTGTTTTAGATAACTCAATATCAAAATAGACGGTTTTTTCACGGAGGAATTCGTTCGAAATGAAATCTCAATTTTTTGTCCTTATAAAAACTTTGGCGATCCTGTTCATTGCACCCGTGGCCAGCGCAGCCATTCTTGATGTTCCCCATAATTACAATTCCATCCAGGAAGCCATGCTTCAGTGCCAGCCGGGGGACCGTATTCATATCGCCCCCGGGCAATACTTCGAATACGATCTTGTTGTTCCGGCAGGGGTGACCATCGTTGGCATGGGTGATCATCCGGATCAGGTGGTTCTCGACGGCCAGGGCCTGGGCCGCATCATGCTCTGCGAGAGTCTCGACGAAGCCACCATCATCCAGAACATCACCTTCACCAACGGACGAGCCAGCGGCGCCGAAGGGTACGACCAGAACGGTGGAGCCATTCTCCTGAACAACAGCACCATCCGCCTGTATAATTGCAACTTTATCAACAACAGCGCCGACAACCACGGGGGCGCTCTACGGTTTTCTCATGCTTCACCCCAGGTGTTCAACTGCTACTTTGAAGGCAACACGGCACAGGCCGGTGGCGGGGCCATCGACTGCAGCTACGACAGCAATCCACGCCTGAACAATTGTTTTTTCAAAATGAACGAAGCCAGCTGGGGCGGCGCCCTGTCCTGCCGGGGGAACTCCTCGCCCATCGTCATCACCTCCAATTTTGACCGCAACCGGGCCACCGGAGAGCTTGCTTATGGCGGGGCCGTCATTGCTGATTACGATTCCAGCCCCATCTTTGACCGGTGTACTTTTTATGCGAATCACGCTCGCTATGGCGGAGCAGTAGCCTGCTTTGAAACCGCCCAGACCCATCTGAGATCCTGCACCCTGATGAACAATTCCTGCGAGTGGATTGGAGCCGGCCTGCTCTGCAGTAATTCCTTCCCGGTTATTGAAAATTCCATCATTGTTTTTCAGGATGGATCCGCCGTGGCTTGCAGTGGTTCCGCCATGCCCACCATCAGTTGCACCAATATTTTTGGGAATGATCAGGGCGACTGGTTCGGGGCCATCGAACCCCTGCTGGAAATGAATGACAACATGTCGGCCGATCCTTTGTTCTGCGGGCTGGATCCGGAAAATGACTTCCATTTTCGGTTGCAGATCGACTCTCCCTGTGCCGATGAGGAATCCCACTGTTCGGTGATGGGCGCCTGGCCTGCCGGATGCGCCATCACCCCTATTTACCTGGATAATTTCACAGCCATCTGGTCCAATGGTGTGCCTCGCATCACCTGGTATTTCAATGGCCAGCGCGGCCCCGGTGAATTCATTCTCATGCGCAGTCTCACAGATGCACCCAAAGATGAGCACCAGGTGCCCTTCCAGGTCCAGGGCGGCGGATTCTCCATTGCCTTCGACCATGAATTGCTGGCCAAGAACAGTTCCAATCTGGTCTATCGTTTGTATCTGGTGGAAGAAGATGAAAGTCTGACTTTGATCAGCAGCGCCCAGTTGTCGGCCGAGGGTATGCTCAAACCCCTGCATCTGGCAGGTGTAAGTCCCAATCCTTTCAACCCTCGCACCACCATCCGCTTTGAAAACTCTCAGGACCGGGTGATCACCATCACGGTGCACGATATTCGCGGCCGGCAGGTAAAATTATTGTCGAGCCAGCAATATCCTGCCGGAAGACATGAGGTGGCCTGGAATGGTGACGACAGTCAGGGCCGCCGGGTGGAATCCGGGACCTATTTTGTGACGGTTCGCTCTCAGAACATGGTCCGCAGTCAAAAAGTTCTGCTGCTCAAATAGCTTTCCTGCGCACCACGATGCCGGCGGCCGGGCGGCCGTCGGGGTCGAATCCTTCTTCGTGAGCAATGATTTCACACAAACCAGCCGGAAAAGTTTTCAGCAATTCGCCGGCATCCAGTCGGTGTTTCCGGTGCGGATGCCCTTCGTACCGTGCCACATGGCGAAAAGTGCGCACCAGGGCCACCCCGCCCGGTTGCAACAATGCCGGCAAAGTCGCCAGAAGATCCCGCTGCAAATAACGGAAATTGAGAATGACCGACCAGGGGCCCGGGGGCACTTGGTCCGGGTCCCGCAAATCTCCCAACTGAAATTGGCAATGAACTCCCTGACTTTGGGCCAACATGCGGCCCAGGTCCAGAGCCTCGGGTTGCCAATCGACCCCCAGGGTGCGGTATCCCCGCTGGGCCAGCCACACCACGGCCCGGCCGCTGCCGCAGGCCAGATCCAGAACCGGCCCCGCTGCCGGCGGTGGCAACCAGACCTCATGATCCCGCAACCAGCCCGGTGGCGACCAGAGATGATGGGCCGAACTTCCACTGCTCAACAGCTCTGCAGGACAGGTATTCAGCTCCCAGACCAGAAACTCCACAGTAACCCTGCCGCGGCTTTCCAACTGCCGGGCCAGATCACGGGCCTGGGCCGGATCATCGCTCACCACCAGCAGGGGCTCATGCCTGGGTGGCAGAAAGATGGATGGCAGATCTTCCCCCACGGCAAGGGGGTGAGAAGTGGCGCCCTGCAAATGCCCCTGCGCAAAGTCCTGGCTGGATCGAACATCCAGTATGTTCCTGCTTTTCCAGCCGGCCGAAGATTGAAGAAATGACTGCATCTGGAGCTCACTGCTTTCAGGTGTTGCCGTTGGTCCGGAGTTGGAACTAAATTAGGCTGACATTCCGGCTACATAATGGGAGAATGTGGTCGAAGTCAACTCGACCATATTTCTTTAGCGAGATCCACTGCCTGCAAATATGCCCCTGGTGGGGCCAGGAGAGAAGAAATGCCCGCCATCCAACAATTCACAGTGACTCCGAATCTGCCTGAACCGCTGCAGCCCCTTTTGAAAGTGGCCCACAACATCTGGTGGAGCTGGAATGTTGAAGCCATCAGCCTTTTGCGCCGGGTGGACCCGAACCTGTGGGACTTTCACAGTGGCAACCCCATTGCCGTGCTGGGCACCCTGTCGGCCGACCGTGTGGCTGAGCTTGAAAAAGATAAGGCATTTCAGTCCAACCTGGAACGGGTGGTTGGCGATCTGGATCGGTATCTGAGCCTGACCTCGTGGTTCGAATCCGAGCATCCCACCTCAACCGATTCGCTGATCGGTTATTTTTCCCTTGAGTTTGGGCTGCACGAATCATTGCCCCTGTACAGCGGTGGTCTGGGCATTCTGGCCGGCGATCACCTGAAATCCGCCTCGGATCTGGGTCTGCCTCTGGTGGGCATGGGCCTGGCCTATCAAACCGGCTATTTCCGCCAGTATTTGAATCATGATGGCTGGCAGATGGAAGAATATTCGGTCAACGATTTTCACAACATGTCCATGCAGCTGGAAGTTGATGATGACGGTCATGAAGTGACCATCGAAGTTCACTATCCCGGCCGGGTGGTCACCGCCCGGGTGTGGCGGGTGCAAGTGGGGCGCAACCCTCTGTTCCTGCTGGACACCAATCTTCCCGGGAACCGTCCCGAAGATCGTGAGCTGACCAGCACCCTGTACGGTGGCGATCACGACATGCGCATCCGCCAGGAAATCCTGCTGGGTATTGGTGGCCTGCGGGCCCTGATCAAGCTGGGACTGGAACCCTCCATGTGCCATCTGAATGAAGGCCACTCGGCCTTCCTGGCACTGGAACGCATCAACCTGCTGATGAAGAACAAAGGCCTCAATTACGACACGGCCTTCGAAATGGTGCGGGCCACAAATGTTTTCACCACCCATACTCCGGTGCCCGCCGGCAACGATCACTTCCATCCCGATCTGGTTCGCTCTTATCTGGCCAGCAAGGCCGATGAACTGGGTCTGGACATGGAGAAGCTGCTGGCCCTCGGTCGCTCCAACCCCCAGAACCGCAACGAGACTTTTTGCATGACAGTTCTGGCTCTGCGCCTGAGCCGCAATGTTAATGGTGTGTCCGAATTGCACGGGCACGTCTCCAGGGAAATGTGGCAGAGCATCTGGCCGGAAGTGCCCATGGAAGAAATTCCCATCGCCCATGTGACCAATGGCATCCACACCCGGAGCTGGCTGTGCAATGAAATTGCCCGGCTCTATGATCGGTACCTTGGGC
>JAOZJV010000672.1 GCA_029935695.1 Candidatus Krumholzibacteriia bacterium
GGAGTTCCTGGGCAGTGTTTGAACGCGGCTGTCTGGGAAGCAGCTTTTTAAGCCTCACTCATCTTTGGGTGAGGCTTTCTTTTATCCGCAGTCAGGAACTTAAGATCATCCCAACCGTAACAGTAGCTTTCCATGCAATTGATTGACGCAAACGTCACGGACATATAACGTACTGGGGTCCCGGGAATCCTGAATTCCCATGGCCCCGGGAGTGGAGAGTGCCATGATCGATCTTGAATGTCTGAATGCTCATTCCAGACTCTTTGCCAACCTGGTGTTTCGCCAGTGGCCGGAGTGGTTTCAGCATGCCCGGTTTGATCCTTACGAGGACTTCGAAAAAGAGGCATTGCTGGTGGAAGTACCCAGGCCCGTGGATGGTTCATCCCATGGGTTGTTCATCACCACAAGTGAGTGGGAAATCTCCATTGGTTTCGGGGAATCCTTTCATACCCGTTTTGGTTCCAGCGGCGATCCCGGGGATGGAAATTTTATGGAAGATGCCATGGAATTTCTCAGGGATTTTGTGAACGAAAAAATCGTCATTGCCACGGCATCCGAAGATGGTGAATGGCTGGGCGGGTGGAAAATTGATTTGCGATCACAGGATCTTGATTCAGTTATTGTTGATCCCGAGGTGAAAGTTAAGATCCAATCCTGGCTGGGTTCCCTTGACCGGGAACTGATTGGCTGAAATGTTGAAAAGCGATGATAGAAAATTTTTATCAAGTAATATTACTTTTGGCGGAAACACCGGATTAGAGGCCTAATGTCTGGTTTTGAGCGTGTTCTCCTAATTGTTAATCCCGTTTCAGGGCAGGCTCGCGGTCTGCGCCTGGGTAAACAATTAAGGCAAAGTCTGGAAGGCAAGGATGTTGTTTGTTCGGTAAGAGTCACCAATGGTCTTGGTGACGCGGAACGTTGGTCCCATGCCGCTGCCGAGTCCGGGTTTGAAGCTGTTATTGTTATCGGCGGCGACGGTACCGTGGGAGAGGCCGTGGCCGGGCAGGCCCGCAGCAGTAATAAAGTTCCTATTGCTATTGTACCAGTGGGGACGGCCAATGTTGTAGCCCTGGCCCTGGCTCTACCTTTCTTTCCAGGGATGATTAAAAGTAATATTCTTGAAGGACGGGTTTTCTCTTTTGATGTGGGCTATGTGCCGGCCTCCAATCGACATTTTCTTTTGATGGCAGCCATAGGTTTTCCCGCCAAAGTCACCAAGGAATCTGCTCGAAAATTTAAAAATCTTTTTGGTGTTTTCACTTACTTGTGGGCCGGTTTTCGAAATGTCTTCAATCTTGATGAAGTTGATATCACTATTGAAGATGAGCAGGGGAATATTCGCAGTTTTGTGGGTAACACCGTTTTGCTGAGCAATATTGGGAAAATTGGGGATATCAACCTCAAGGTCAGCCCTGACACCAGTGCCCATGACGGTAAATTTGACGTTACGGTCATCAGCAGCCGCTCTTTGTGGGAATTTTTACTCGTAATCCTGCGAATGTTGACCTGGAGATACCGTTCCAAGCCCCGAATGGAGGAATTTCAGGCTTCAGAGGTGACTGTGCGGACTCATCCACCTGTTGAAGTGCAAATTGACGGGGAAAATATCGGTCAAACGCCCCTGGTGACCGAAATCATTCCCAAAGGGGTTAAAATCATCGTTGGACAACGTTATCGGGACGATCAGTTATAGCAGGGCCTTGAAATGGGCTGGAGCACCTGGACGATACCAGGTGGTGCTGCGAGGTCCTATTGTATCAATATCTGGGACCTAAACCTTCCAGGCGCATCGTAGTTAAAAAACCGATAACTTCTTCTATAGTAGCAGATTCCGGGTTTTTGCACCACCAGAATAATACCTGTGTCAAGCTTCCCACCATGGCCCTTGCAGCCAATGCGGAATTCAAATCTCCCCGATAGTACCCTTTGGCCACTCCTTCGAGCAGACCTCGTTCCTGGGAGGAAGTCAGAAATTCAAAAACTTCTTTGCCTGGACTTGTTGCTAAATTACCACCATCAAACAAAACTGCCGCTAAATGGGGGAAATGAAGGGTAAAAGTGGCTAAAGCAGCCATTTTATTGCGCACGAGGTCTTCGCTCTCAACAGGGAATTTGGCGATTTCCTGTTTCAGCCTGGTCAAAGCCACCTTGAGCACCTCTTTCAGCAGGGCATCCTTACTTTTGAAATGCAAATACACGGTGCCCACGGCCACTTGTGAACTTTTGGCGATATCAGTTGTTCTGGTATTTTTACTACCTCTTTCTGCGAATAAATGGGCGGCACTCTCCAG
>JAOZJV010000673.1 GCA_029935695.1 Candidatus Krumholzibacteriia bacterium
ATATCGTTGGCCAGACGGCGAACTTCCTTGGGCATGGTGGCCGAAAAAAGCAGGTTCTGCCGCTGGTCCGGCAAGTGGGAAATGATCTCCCTGATGCCAGGCAGAAAGCCCATGTCGAACATGTGGTCGGCTTCATCCAGAACCAGGGTTTCCACATGGTCCAGATTCAAATGGCCCTGTTGGATCAGATCCAGCACGCGACCGGGACAACCCACGACGATTTCAGCACCCCGGCGCAATTTCTGCACCTGGCTGGACTGAGACACGCCGCCATAAATAGTGACACCACGCATGGAGGTGAATCGGGACAGGGCCCGCATTTCTTCAGCAATCTGGGTGGCCAATTCCCGGGTGGGAGCCAAAATCAGGGCCCGCTGGGCCTTGAATGGATTTTGAAGCAAGCGGTGCATCAGAGGCAGGGCAAAAGCAGCTGTTTTGCCTGTGCCGGTTTGGGCCAGCCCCATCACATCGCGGCCTTCAAGGCACGCAGGGATGGCTTCAGCCTGGATAGGCCGGGGTGATGTAAAACCAGCGGCATCAATGCCGCGCATGAGAGATTTGTGCAGGCCAAACCGGGCAAACCCGGATTGGGCCTGAGATTGAATTTCAGACATAAAAGATAGTCTCCACCATATGCACACAGCGGCGCCGTGCGACATTGGGTCGTACTTTCTGACCCAAACAACAGAGAAGGGCAAGAGGGATCATCAGCAGTTAGCGGCGTGACCTTGAATAAAAAAAGCAGGTCCTGTTGTTCACCGCTTGTCGGGTTGGTTCCCGATCGCAGGTCACCATTATAACACTTCACACCGCTTTGTGCAAATTTCACTTCAAGAGCATCAGCCGCCGGCTCTCCTGGTGGGTGCCTGCTTCAAGGCGATACAGGTACGTTCCAGATGGCATCGATTGCCCGGCGTCATTCTTTCCCAGCCATGTAAACTGGTGCACACCAGCGGATTGTTCCTGTCCGCTGAAGATGTTCCGAACCAGATGTCCCGACAGATCATAGATCCTCAGACTGGCCCTCCGGGGTGCATTCAACTGATAAGAGATGGTGGTCACGGGATTGAAGGGGTTGGGATGGTTGCCCAGCATTTCCACTACTGGTTGCTCCATCTGGGGAACGGCGGAGGGACCTGCACCCTCCTCCAAAGGGAAATCATTCATGGCACCGGGACTCCAATAATGACTCATAAGCTGAGAATGAAAAAGACCGTTGGCGCCGTACTTCAAACTGTAGGCATCGTATCCCAGCATATTCAAATAGGCGACTACCTGAGTGGAATGCTGACCCGTCCAAGCGTAAACCACCACTGGCTGGTCAGTGGGAATATTATTCAACATCTGGTCTATTCCCATGCTGGCATAAGGGGTGAACTGAAAAGCACCTGGTATGTGACCCGGCACTCCAGCATTACCCTGCCCTAAATAATCAGCCTCACCGAAGTAGTTGATGATGAAATATTCGTCCAGGTATTGCTCAAGCTGGGCATAGCTGATTCCCTTGAATCCGGCATCAAGCATAGAGGCAACACGGTCCTCCACAATAGTCTCCGGATTACCCGGCAAATCAGGATAATCGTACTGGGTCAGGTTGCCATTCTGGTTTTCTGTTTCCGGATTGGTGAGGTTGTCAGCGCAGTTTTGACTCCAATAATCCAAAGAGGTGTTCCAGGCGCTCATTCCAAAGAGAAGACTATAGACGTCACTGTAACCGAGCATCTCCATGGCAATTTTGGCGTGGCCTGCAGCCTGACCGGTATAACAGGCGATCATATATGGTTTATCAGTGGGAATTTGATAAGCCAAATCATCGATGAGAGTGCCCAAAGAGCTGTGGTACGCCCCGGGAATATGGCCAGCAAAATAGGAAGCCTCACTCCGGATATCAATCACAGTAAACAGTTCAAGATTATCGAAAAGATAGATGGCAGACATGACTCCCGGAGCTTGGGACGAATCATTCAGATAAGCAGCCCCGGCCTCTTCCATGGCCAGAAAGGCATCACTGGGATTTTGAGCAGGGGAAACGGCAGGAAAGATCGCGACTAAAAACAAAAAACAGAGCATCAGGCGCACACGGCAACTCAGCATCGGCAGACCTTCTTACTCAGGGGTAGTTTGCGTCCTTGTTGTTAAGGACGACAAAAACAGTTTACCTGACCTGAAATTGAAAGTCAAACAACAGGGCCCGCCCTCACTGGAAAAGCGGGCCCTTGAAGAGTCTAGTTCTTCGCTTCAACCTGATGCATATGCACATCCTGCTGAGGGAAAGGAATGGAAATACCGC
>JAOZJV010000134.1 GCA_029935695.1 Candidatus Krumholzibacteriia bacterium
CCGCATCTTTGAACGGCGGCAGCGTTCCCTGCACGATCAGGGCTTGAATTTAGGCCGGTTGATTGTTTTTCGCGATGTGACGGCCCCACACAGAACAGAGGAATCAAACCGACTGCTGACCCAGCAGGTCCAGGCCACCCAGCGTCTGGAAAGTCTTGGGGTTCTGGCCGGTGGTCTGGCCCATGAGTTCAACAACATCCTGATGGCCATTCTGGGCAATGCCGAGTTGCTGACAACCGAGCTCGAAACCACCAGCGATGGTCAAACTTATTTGGCCGAAATCAGCATGGCCAGTCGCCGGGCTGCCGATTTGTGCAGCCAGATGCTCACTTATGCGGGCAAGGGCGAGTTCCTGCTGCAAAAGTTGGATTTGACCGGCATCGTACGGGAGATGCGAGGTATTCTGGATGTCACTTTAGGCAAAGAAGTGACTCTGAAGTGTGAATATGAATGTGCATTACCTGCTGTTCTGGGTGACCTGGCCCAAATGCGGCAGGTGGTGTTGAATCTGGTGGGCAATGCTGCCGATGCCTGTCTGGCGGACGGTGGGGGAAAAGTGGAATTGCAACTGTTTACCCAGCACTGCAACCGCGCCTTTTTGGACAGTTGTTTGTCGGGGAAAGATGCCGAGGTGGGACCTTATGTCTGCCTGGAAGTCAGTGACACAGGATGCGGCCTGGACCAGCAGCAGCAGGCCAGGGTTTTCGATCCCTTTTACACCACCAAGATCGTAGGCCGGGGGCTCGGCCTTTCAGCGGTTCTGGGCATTGCCCGGGGGCATGGAGCGGCCGTTTGTTTAAAAAGCAGCCTGGGCCAGGGAAGCACCTTCTCTATTTTCTTACCGGTGGCCCAATAATACAATCCACTCAGAATAACTAATCGTCCAGTAACTCTCGAATGGCGCTCAGCATTTCTTCATTGGTGAAGGGCTTTTTCATGGTCCGGTTGGCGCCAAGCAAGGTGGCAGAGCGCAGGTAATTTTCCGGCTCGGCCCGGCCGCCACCAGAGATGGCAATGACTTTCAACGAACTGTTTTTGCGCCGCAGATCCATGATGGTTTCAATGCCGTCCTTCTCGGGCATGATGATGTCGGTGATGACCAGGTCCGTGGGATTGGTCATGAATAGATCTACTCCCGCTTTGCCGTTGTGTGCTGAGAGGCACTGGTAGCCGGCACGCGATAAAACACTTTCCAGGTATTCCCGCACTTCCTCGTCGTCTTCGATGATTAAAATCTTTGCCAAGATATTTCCCCCTGTTATCAAGATTCAGATTGATCTTTTCTGGCCAGTAAATCATTGACCGCATCAATAATTTCCTGGTTTTTGAATGGCTTGCGAAAAGTCATTGTGGCTCCGCACAGGCGGGCCGCGTTCAAGTAGTTATTCTGTCCATCAAGTCCACCGCCACTGATGGCAATAATCTTTAAATCCGGAAATTCGTTCCTCAGGTCGACGATGGTTTCCAATCCTTCTTTGCCCGGCATGACCAGGTCGGTGATGATCAGGTCCCTCGGGTCGGTGCGGAAAGCATGAATTCCTTCGACACCATCGCAGGCCACGGAAACTTCGTAGCCGGCCCGGGAAAGCAGAGTGCTCAGCAACTCCCTTACTTCGGCATCGTCTTCAATAATCAGGACCCGTGATTTGGCCATCAGTGTGCTCCGTCGGGGTTGTTGGAAATGACTTCGGAGATGGTTTGGTACAGGGTTTCCAGACCGAAGGGTTTATAAACAATCCCCTGAATGTGAGGATAATTCTGCACTTGCTTTTTCATGCCATCACCCATGCCGGTGATCAGAACCACGGGCAGATCGGACCGCACCAATGAAATTTTTTCAGCCAGTTGCAGGCCCGTCATGTGGGGCATGGTCAGGTCGGTGATCACCAGATCGAAATCTTTGGGCCGCCGCCTGACCTCGGACAGGGCGTGGATGCTGTCAGACATGGCGGTCACTTTATACCCGTGTTTTTCCAGCATGGCCTGGCCGATGGCCGTGATGTCTTCTTCATCATCAACGAACATGATATGGGTCCCTGGAATCACGGCCGCCGCAGGATGGGATGTTTCAATTTTTTCCGGTTTTTCCACCGACAGGGAAGGAAGAAAAATCCGGACGGTTGTGCCTTTGCCCTCGGTGCTGCTGATCTGCACTTCACCACCATGGTTGACCACAATGCCATGCACCACCGAAAGACCCAGTCCCGTCCCACGCCCCACCTCTTTGGTGGTGAAGAAGGGATCAAAGACCCGGTCCATTTCCTGATGGTCGATACCGCAGCCGGTGTCTTTCACCCAGAGCACCACCACGTCCATCTTTTTCAGGGTCTCTGGAACTTCAAATTCGCTGTCACCCTGAGTTAATAAACGTAACCCGACTTCCAGCACACCGCCATCGGTCTCCATGGCATGAAAAGCGTTGGTGGCCAGGTTCATGATGATCTGGTTGATCTGGGACGGGTCAGCCATGATTTGGCCGCACTTATCCTCCAGAAGAGACCGCACTTCAATGGTGGAGGGAATGGTGGGGGCGATCAGCTGCACTGCTTCGCGCGCGATGCTGTTGATGTCCACGGCATGCTGCTCCTGCTCTTCCCGGCGGGAGAACAGCAGGATGCGCTGGACCAGATCCTGCCCGCGCCGCGCCGCTTTCAGCACTTTTTGCAAATCATGGGCAATGGTGCCGTCTGCCGGTGCGTCATCCTTGGCCAGGGCGGAAAATCCCATGATGGCTTGCAGGATGTTGTTGAAATCATGGGCAATGCCACCGGCCAGGGCGCCCAGGGCTTCCATTTTTTGAGCCTGGCGCAGTTGGAGCTCTCGCATTTCGCTGGTGAGATGCGATTGCAGGATGGGCGCCATGTAGCCCGCCAGGGATTCCACCAGCGAGCGATCCGATTCGTAAAAGCCCTGAACCTTATTGCCCAGTATCAGCAACCCGATGATGTTTTCATGGTTGGTGATGGGCACCACCAGGGCGGTTTGGAACTCAATGTCCAGGGGATTCATAAGATGCGGGCTGTCCAGGATGATGCTGCGGTGTTCCTGGGTCACGGGATCCAGAAAATCTGGAATTTCAAGTTTGGGGATTCTGATCGGTTGCTGGAAAGAGTCGGCCGAACCTGCTTTTGGGTATACGGACCACACCCTCAGGCTGTTGTCCTCATCAAAGGTGGCAAAAACACCGCAGCTGCACTCAGCGCCTTTGACGATGGTTTCCAGAAGAATCTGATACTTGCTGGGATCCTCCCCGATGAGAAAAGCTTCAGCGATGCGGTTACGGATTTCCAGGGCCAGTTCCGCTTCCTTGCGAGCAGTGATGTTACGGTGGGTTCCGGTCATGCGCAGTGGCAGGCCATGTTCATCCCGGGAAACAACCCGGCCCCGGTCCAGAACCCAGATATAGTAACCATTCTTATGGCGCAGCCGGACTTCTGTTTCGTACTGGTGGATGTCGCCCCGCAGGTGAGCATCCAGCAAGGTGGTGGCCCGGGCATGATCTTCAGGGTGAATAAGAAAGAGCCAGGTTGATTTGTCGGTTTGCAATTCATCCAGATCATAGCCCAGCATGCTTGCCCAGATTTTACTGTAAATCATCTTGCCCTGGGGGATGTCCCAGTCCCAGACGCCATCCTGGGCCGCGTCCAAAGCCAGCTGCAATCGTTCACGACTGGACAGCAGTTCTTCACGGATGGCCACCTGGTCACTGATATCCCGGAAGAATGTCAGCAAGGCTGGTTCACCCTGGTAAGAGATGGACGAACTGGAGACGCTCACTTGCCGTGAACTTTTGTCCAGCATGTTGATGGAAATTTCTGTCAGATCCGAGGGCCGGCCAGTTTCAACAATCTTCTTCTGGCGCTGGCTGATCAGATCCATGTACTGGGGATGAATAAAATCAAAAATGGATGCATTGAGGAATGGCTGAATGCTGTCCAATCCAAAAAAATCGAGGGCGTTCTTGTTGGCAAAGAGGATTTTGTTGTTCCGGTGGATAATGATGTTGTCCGGGGAGTTTTCCACCAGCGCAAGATTCTGCGCGTCGTCGTGCTGGGAGGTTGGTATTTTTCGAAAAATTTTCAGCCAACCCAGTAAAAACACACTGCTGCCGATAAGCAGCAGCAGAAGAGAGACCAGCAGCCGGGAAATGATATCCGCCGAGGTTGGGTGCAGCCAAAAACCAGCGAAACCAGTGCCACCGGCCAAGAGAGTATCAATGACAGAGTCAACTGTCCAAACCGTCAAAGGCAGGATGAGCATAGCGACAATGATGCCCTGGGTCTTCCGCATTGATGCCTTTCAGCAGGGGCGATGGTCAAATCTGAAAGAGTATTGTAGATGGTTAGGGCTGATTGGTCAATATACCCGCAGGTCAGATCCGAAAAATTTGTTGGTAAACAGAGGGTTTTCCCTGCATACTGCCGCCCATGAGCTTACCTCTTCCATCAGGCAACCCCCTCTTCACTCTGGCCGTCCTGTTGGCCTTTGGCGCCTTGTGTGGTCAATTGGCCAAACGCATTGGTCTGCCGTCGGTGACTGGCCAGATTTTGGCAGGTATTCTGCTGGGACCCTCGGTGTTTCATGTCTTCGGGCACGATGCTGCGGTGGGCCTGCGCCCCATCGTCCATTTTGCCCTGGGCTTGATTGCCGTCGATGTGGGCACTCATCTCCATTTTCCCAAACTCCGTAACTCATTCAGTCGTTTGGGGATGCTTCTTCTGATGGAAGTTACCCTGACGCCATTGCTGGTTTATTCGGCTCTGGTTTTTGGTGGTGGGCAAGACTGGACCATAGGCGCACTCTTTGCCGCTTTGGCCATTGCCACAGCCCCGGCCACGGTGATGGCTATTGTCAAGGAAACCCGCAGCCGGGGAGTGTACGCCCGCACCCTGATTGCAGCCGTGGCTCTCAATAATATTGCCTGCATCACCTTATTTGAGATGGCTTATTCCGCCGTGGGAACCACCATGGACCCAGTGGAGGGTGCCACCACCGGATCAGTTTTGCTGGCCCCTTTGATCCAGCTGGGGGGGGCCATTCTCGTCGGTGGCGTGGTGGGAGCCCTGCTGGTGCTTTTCACCCGCCATGTGATCAAAGCCGAAGCAGTGACCACCGTGTCCATCATCTCCATTTTCCTGACCACGGGAATTGCCGACCTGCTGGGCTTCAGTCATTTGCTGGCCTGTTTGTTCCTGGGTGTGACCATGGTGAACCTGGCGCCCCAGAAAGAAGAGATCGGGCACCGGGTTTTTGTGAATTTCGAGCCGGCGGTTCTGGCAATTTTCTTTACGTTGGCCGGTTTTGAGCTTGATTTTGGCTACCTGGCCCAGGGTTGGTTCCTGGTGGCCCTCTTTGTGGTGGCCCGCATGATCGGCAAGGTGCTGTCCGGTGTTCTGGCCATGCGCATGGCCAAAGGAACCCAGAATGTGCGCCGGTATCTGGGGCTTGGTCTCATTCCCCAGGCTGGTGTGGCTGTTGGTCTTTTGCTGCAACTGGGTGACGATCCGGTGTTTTCCGAGGTCAGCCAGATGATTCTGGCCGTGGGTGTCACAGCTGTGGCGGTCAATGAGATCATCGGCCCTCTGACGACCCGCCTGGGTCTGCAGCGATCAGGGAACGCGGGGATGGACCGGGCCCGGCTCATCGATTTCATCCATGAAGAAAATATCGTCACCGATTTTCAGGCCGAAAGCAAAGATGACGCCCTGCGCCAACTCATCGATCTGATGGTTTCGAGCCATGGGGTGGAGATGGTGAAGAAAGATTTCCACCAGGAAGTGATGGATCGGGAAAACATCATGTCCACCTGCCTGGGCCGGGGCTTGTCCATGCCCAGCGGCACTCTTGAGGGGGAAGGCCAACTGGTGGGAGTGATGGCTATCAGCCGTCAGGGGTTGGGATTCAAGACTCCCGACGGATTGCCCATCCAGTGCATGGTTCTGATGGCAGCCACCCGGGACCAGATGTCTCGCTATCATGAGGCCCAGGCTGTACTTGCCCGCACCCTCACGGCCGATTGGAGCCTGCGCATCCAGCTCTACAATTCCCGAACTCCGGCCCACGTTTACGAAATTCTGCACGCCGAAGATTTTTCTGATTTCAATTACTTTCTGGATGATGGCGTGGACAGCGAAGACAGCTCTCCTGCAACTTGTTGATGGCGTCGTGCGTCCAGAGAATGTTCCCCTGATGGAATCTTGCTGAAACAAATCTGGATCGAATCCGTTAGTGTCGAATCAATTGTCCCAAAACTCATGGAAGGGCTCGCTATCAAATCTGATCACACAAACACCGACATCCGGGTGACGAATCTCAATTTCGCCTATCTGAAGGATCCGGTCCTCAAAAATGTGGATTTCACATTGAAGCAGGGGGCTGTGGGTCTGTTGGGACCCAACGGGTCGGGAAAAACAACTCTCCTGCGCTGCTTGCTGGGCCAGGTGCCTTTGAAGCCCGGTCAGGTGGAAGTGATGGGGCTGGATATGGCCAAAAAAGCCCGCCTGGCCCGGGCAGGTTTGGGCTGGATGCCTGAACGCGGGGGTATTATCCCCGGCATGAGTGGTGTCGGTCTGGTGGCCTACCTCGGGCAGCTTTCCGGCATGCCCTCACGGGACGCCATGCAACGCGCTCATGAAGTGCTGCACTTTGTCGGGTTGGCCGACGAGCGTTACCGCAAATGCGACGACTACAGCCAGGGCATGAAGCAGCGTCTGAAGCTGGCCCAGGCTTTGGTGCACGACCCCACCTGGCTCTTTTTGGATGAACCCACCAGTGGTCTGGATCCCCGGGGTCGCGTTTCTATTCTCGAACTCATCCGCGACCTGGCCTGGAACAAGGGATTGGGAGTCATTCTTTCGACCCACCTTCTGGCCGATGTGGAAACCGTGTGCAAGGAAATCCTGGTGCTGCGCGATGGTGAATTGCTGGCCCGGGAAACCGTGGACGCCGTGGGGCACGCTCCGCTGCAGGTTTTCGAAGTGGAAGGTTTTGGTGAAGAAGCCACCTTCCTGGCGGGGCTGGAAAAACTGGGCGCCACCGTCACGGTGGACAAACGTCTGCTGCTGGTGAAGCTGGATATGCAGCGGATCACGGGGTCTTCAGTTGCAAATTCTGCAGAATCCGGTGGATCGGTTCCTTTCCCGGCCGCTGCCGGTGTGAAAGCCATCCTTGGGGTGGCCTCTGAAAGCGGATACGCCCTGCGCCGTGTGCGCCGTCGTCCCGTTTCTCTTGCTGATGAATTTTACAAAATGGTGGAGGCCTGATTCCATGCCAGTTTACGATAGAGGATACACACATTGGGAACCATCGCATGAGCGGGCCTGGCCTGCCTGGTGGATCATCGCCCGTCGGGGCATTGCCGAACCTTTGAAAAGTCGCTGGATGCTCTTTTTGATCATCGGTGCCTGGGTGCCGGCAGTAGTCAAAGCGGTCATGATTTATTTCAAACTGAAGGCCGGAGAATTGCTCGACGTTCTGTCTGGCGGATGGTCCAGTATTGATGCCGAAGGCTTTCTTTCTTTCCTGGAAGGACAGCGTTTTCCGGTGTTTGTTCTGCTTGCAATCATTGGTGCCGGCCTGATTGCTGCCGATCGCCGGGATAATGGTCTTTCTCTGTATTTCAGCCGTCCCCTGGGCTTAAAATCCTACGTGGGCGGCAAGAGCATCATCATCATGTTCTACTACTTCCTGGTGACGCTCTTTCCCACATACGCCCTTTGCCTCTTTTCCTACCTGATTGCCCCGGAAGCCGGAGCCATGGATCTGCTCTTTCTTATTCCCCTGCGGGTCACGGTTTTCTGTGTGCTGACGGGGTTGAGTTTGAGCCTGATCCTGCTGGCATTTTCTTCCCTGGGCAACCGCTCCATTTTTGTGATGGTGTGGTGGGCTATTCTGATCACCGGCAGCGAAGCCATGCATTTGATCGTGCGGGGATTGGGCCAGAACAATCTTGAAGTGATTAATTTCCTGGGCAATTACCACAATGCCGGAGCAGTGCTCTTTTCCTCCGACCAGCGCATGGGCGTCAGCAGTTGGGCCAGTTTTGCCGTGGTTGTCCTGTGGACACTGGCGGCAATGTTCATTCTTCACCGACAAATACGCCCGGTGGAGGTGGTCTCATGACAGAGGTCAAAGTGGGCCGCGATCAAGTGCGCATCTCTGCTGATAAAGTGGGAAAATGGTTTGGCGAGGTCATCGCCGTCAACAACTGCACCCTGAGTGTGGGCGCCGGAGTGGTGGGCCTGCTCGGTGCCAATGGCGCGGGCAAAAGCACCCTGTTCAAAATGCTGGCTGGTTTGATTGAACCCAGT
>JAOZJV010000135.1 GCA_029935695.1 Candidatus Krumholzibacteriia bacterium
CTGCGGCACAAACCAGGTGTACTGCCACGGGTTGCCCTCGACCCAGCCACCGGCATGCTCTGGATGAGTTACTCCGAAGTCAAAGACTCGGACATGTGGCCCACCCAGAACACAGCAGTGCAAACCCGCCTGGCCTATTCCCTCGATGCCGGTGACACCTGGGACGACACCGGCGCCGTCCTCAACCCGGCCCTGGATTTGATCCTGCCTCTGGACCCACCCAACAACGCGGGCACCTGGGAGCAGGAAGTCCCCGCCCTGGTGCTGGATCCCGGCGCGCCCTGGGCTGAGCGCTGGAAACTCACCTGGATGCGCTACCTGCAGATCAACCATTCACCCGCCTACATGCACGGTTGGCTGGCTCTCAGAACCGCCCCCGGCCCGGCGGGTCCCTGGTCCGCCGAACGCAAACTTTTTGCCGCCGCAGGATACGACCCCATCAACGACGCGACCATCGGCCCACCCGAAGTGATGGTCAACCTGCTGCACCCCGATTTAAGCACCGTGACCATCGTGGCCGAGCCTGGCCTCCTGGCAACCGACGACGCCCTTTATATCACTATGCTGGCTGCGGAAACTGGCCCCCAGGATGGAAAAATTATCCTGCTCAAGTGGTCCCATCCGGAGGGTCCCTGGCAATATCTGGGATCATTTCTGGAAAACGGCAACGATGCCCCCAGTTTTGGCGTGGACGGCTTCAGCGCCCCGGAATTGTTCACCCAGGACGGCACCATCTACCTGAATGTGACTCCCCAATCCAATGATCGGTACTCCGGTACACTGGTCTTTGAAGTGAGTAATCTGGAAACTGCCGCCCTGCACCGGATGGAAGGTGTCCCCACCCTGGCCCTCGAATTTTATGGCACGGCCGGAACCCACAACGGGGCCGCGGGGTATCATGAAGCAGCCACAGCAAGCGGACTCATCTACAGTGAAGTCGATACCAGCGTGCAGCCTCTCTTCTTTCGGATTTTCAAAAGTTTCCAAACTCCTTAAGCGAGCTTGTGGCCAAAAGGAAATAGCCTTACTATCTCTAAAAAATCCCCCAGCATCCTTAAGATCGGAAGGTCTTCTCCATGATCAGAACCACCACCATCGCCCTGCTCCTGCTGTCTTTGACCGCCAGCTCCTGTCTGGCCCTTGGTATGCCCATCGGCCCCCGGGTGGGCTACACCCATTGGGACGGCATCAACCAGATGCACTTCGGCGGCCACGCCAAACTGGGCGAGCTCTTTCCCAATGTGGAAATGACGCCCAGCCTGGAGATGGGGTTCAACAACGGCTACACCATCATCACCCTCAACGGCGACCTGGCTTACCAGTTCACCGAACTGACCACCACCAACTATGGACTGTACGGCGGCGGCAGCCTCTCTCTCAATTACCTGGACCATGATCTGGTGGAAGGCGATGTGGATCTGGGCCTCAGCGCTCTGCTCGGTGCCACGCGAAAAATGGGCAACGGGGATGAAGTGCTGGGAGAAATTCGGGTGGGCATTCTGGACAGTCCCGACTTCAAACTCACCTTTGGGTATACGTTCTTCTAATGAACGGCACGACCCATCCCTGGGCCGACTTGTCGGTGCTGCAGGACCTCACGGCCCACTTGCGTTTCATGTGGGCGGGGCGGGGTGTGTTCCGCATGGCCGTGGGTCCGGACTGGATGCGCGTTCACCTGGTGGGCGACGAGCGGCCCGGACTGGTGATTTCATCCCGACCCGGCAGCAACTTCGTCTTTGCCATGCAGGGCACCTGGCCCGAGCCCGTGCGGCAGGCGCTGCCTCTGGTCAAGGGCAACCTCCTTGGCCCGCTGCTGACCGGCGCCACTCTCATCAACATCGGAATTTTGCCGAATGATCGGGTTCTGGCCCTGCAGCTGCGCACAACCGATGATCAAACTCTGTACCTGCTGCACCAGCTCTTTGGGGCCCGTGGCAATACAACCCTTCTTGATCATCATGCCAAACTGCTTTGGGCCCGGCATCCGGCTACCCATTCCCTGCTGACCCAGATCCCACCGAAAGAGGCATGGACCACTGGCTCGCCCGTCAAACCTATGGGCTGGGCCGATGATTTATTTGCAGCCATGCTCTCCCAATTCCAAAACCGGCTGGCCCGGGATATTTATAAATCCCACCATACGGCCATCAGCCGCTCTGCCGGCACCACCAACCGTTTGGTGATCAACCTGACCCGGGATCTGGAAAATGCCAACCGGGGCGACGAGTACCGGCGCACAGCCGAAGCCCTGGCGGCCAATCTGCACACCCTGAAGCGGGGACAGGATTCTGCGGATATTTTTGATCTGCATGATGGGTCACCTCTGCATGTCCCGCTGAACCCGGCCATCACCGGGGCGGCCAACATGGAAAGCTGGTTTCGCAAAGCCCGCAAGGCGGAAAAGGGCCGGCAGATTATTGCCGAGAACCTCTCTGGAAACGAAGAATTGCAGCTTGCTCAGCAAGAGGCTCTGGCGCAGCTGGGAAGTGTTGATGAGCTGGAAGATGCTCTGGAAAAACTCGCCGCCCTGCACCAATGGGCCAGCCAGCACGCCGCTCTGCTGCCTGCGGCCCGCACAGCCCGTAAGCAGCGCACCAAAACAGCCGAAGAACCTGCCCGGCTCTTCCGTCGTTATCTCATCGATGGCAAATGGGAAGCCTGGGTGGGCCGCAACAACAAGGAAAATGATCTGCTGACGCACAAAGCCAGTCACACCCAGGACATCTGGTTTCATGCTCAGGGTGTGTCCGGCAGCCATGTGATTCTGCGCACCTCGGGACAGCCTGAGCAGGTTCCCAAATCAGTACTGGAAAAAGCGGCGGGGCTGGCCGCCCTGCACAGCAAGGCCCGCCACTCGGCTTTGGTTCCGGTCATCTACACAGAACGGCGCTACGTGCGCAAACCGCGCAAGGCTCCGGTGGGAACAGCTGTTTGTTTGAGGGAGAAAAATCTCTTCACCGAGCCGGGTGTGGCTCCGGGAGTTAAGTCGATTTGATTTCCTTGTCCGGGTATCGCTTCCGAATTTCCACCAGATCATCGGGCCGTGACAAAAAGACTTTCACCAGATCAGGATCAAACTGGGTGCCGGCCCCTTCACGCAGAATCTGCAGGGTTTCTTCGTGGCCCCAGGCATCCTTGTAAACCCGTTTGCTGGTCAGGGCGTCATACACATCGCAGATTGAAACAATGCGTGCCTCAAGAGGAATACTCTTGCCTGAAATTCCATTGGGATAACCTTTACCGTCCCAACGTTCATGATGCGACCTGGCCACCGCCGCGCCCATGGTGATCATGGCGTACTCACCATAATCATCGATGAGCCCTTCCAGAAGATCCGCCCCAAGGGTTGAATGGGTGCGCATGACATCAAATTCTTCATCGGTGAGTTTGCCCGGCTTCAGCAGAACAGAATCGGGAATACCGACCTTGCCCACATCGTGCAGGGCTGCTGCCCGTTCGATAGTATTGAGGAATGAGGGAGTCACTTCCCGATATCCCACCCGGTCCACCAGACGCTCGGCCAGGTAACGGCTCATGGCGCAGATGCGGCTCAGGTGACCGCCAATGTGAGAGTCACGGATTTCCGAAAGCAGGGCCATGCCACGGATCACCGCATCCCGACTGTCGCGCAACTCGCGCACCAGGCGGATGTTCTCCAGCGAATACGACATCTGATCCACGACCATGCTGCACATGCCGATTTCCTGGGGAGGAAAAGCATGGGTGGCGTTGCTTCCAAAATCGAATACGCCCACCGGGCCCTGGTTTGAAATCACCGGCAAGACCAGACTGCTGCCCATCTTGTGGCACAGCGGATTCACCCCGGGAGTTCCCGAAAGATCGTCCAGACAAACCATGTATTCTTCAGTGAAAGCCTGGGCATGAATGCTGGTGGGATCATCACAGGGAATTCTCAAACCCGAAGAAACATCATCATATCCCACCGAAGCCTGCAAAACCAGCTGACCACTGTGAGGATCTTTGAGAAAAAGGGCGCAATAATCGCAGCCAATTACCTTCCACACCCCGGTGACAACCTCTTCGTAAGAAGATTCATCCACATTCATGCAGACCAGCCGGGTGTTGAAAGACTGCAATGCCTGCAATCTGTCCACGCCTAAACCGATGGTTGCGGTGCGTTCAATGATGTCTTTGGTCGAATGCGTCATTCCACTGCCTTGAGCAAGTGAGAGAAAGTTTCAGTCCCCCAAGTTATCGGGCAGACCGGAGCTCACCTGAGCGGAATAAATTATTTCAGCCGTTCGATTTCAGCGATGAGGACTTCTTCCAGGTCTTCCTTGGCAATGGTCCGGTGCAGCTCACCCATGCGGTAGATAGCCACCTTGGTTTTTCCTGCGGCAATGCCCAAATCGGCTGCCTTGGCTTCGCCGGGTCCGTTGACAATGCAGCCCATGACCGCCACAACCCTTTCGGGGGGCAAATCCTTGGCCAATTCTTCGACCCTGGCTGCCAGCTTCACCACATCAACTTCCACCCGACCGCAGGTGGGGCAGGCCACCACCCGGGCAAAACCCTGCCGCAACCCGAGAGCACTGAGCATGTGGAAAGCAGCCAGAACTTCCTGCACCGGGTCAGCCGCCAGACTGATGCGCACCGTATCGCCAATGCCTTCGGCCAAAAGCACGGACATGGCCGCCACCGACCGGGAGGTGCCAGCCAAAAGGGTGCCAGCTTCAGTCACTCCCAAATGCTGGGGCACATCGCTGAGCCGGGCAAACCGGCGGCACGCCTCAACCACTTCCCTCGGCTCGCTGCTTTTCAAACTGACCGCCACATCATGAAAACCAACGGCCGCCAGGGTTTCGATTTCATCCAATGCGCACTGGACCAAAGCACCGGCAGGATCCGCCCCGTGCAACTCGTCGTAGCGCTTGTGCAGGCTGCCTCCATTAACTCCGATGCGGATGGGAACACCTTTGTCAGCCGCCGCGGCCGCCACTTCCCGCACCTTGTCCTTGTTGCCGATATTTCCGGGATTGATGCGCAGTTTGGCGATGCCCGCTTCCAAAGAACTGAGAGCCAGCTTGTGGTTGAAATGAATATCCGCCACCAGGGGCGTCTTGCTCTCGGCCACAATACGGTGCAGGGCCTCGGCTGCGGCTTCATCATTCACCGTCACGCGCACCAGTTCCGCGCCGGCAGTGGCCAGCTCCCGGATTTGTCCCAGGGTCGCCTCAGCATCGCCGGTTTTGGTGCAGGTCATGCTTTGCACCCGCACCGGAGCGTCGCCGCCAATAGTGACGCCGCCCACATTGATTGGGCGAGTCTTGATACGGTCGGAACAAACTCCGCCGCTGATCTTCTCGGCTGTCATCAGTTCTCCTCCAGAGCCGGGCCTGCATGCCGCGCATCACCCTGACGCACGGTCACTCCCGTCTGGTCCAAATGTTCGAGCATGGGAATGCCCAGTTTGCGGGTCAATCCACTCAACTGCCGGAAAGTGCCGAAGAGCATCTCCTCTTCTGCCTCAAAGTGTGTCTTGAGCTTTCGCAACAAATCAGCATAGGCTTCGCTGGACACCAGATAATCATTGTTGATGGCCACAGCCAGTGAATGATCCACCAGATAACGACTCAGTTCGATGGGCTTGAATTCCTGCAAACCCTTTCCACCGGCAGCAGCCTTGAAAACGGGGGAATCTTCGGCCCAATGATCCAGGCCCGGCCAGTTCAAACCAAATGTTTCCAGCTCACGGGCCGCATCCTTGACCGCCTGCTGCATCTCAGCCGGTAAGTCCGGCCCCGCCTCCTTCAAGACAATGCGATCACCCACAACCAGCCACCGACCCTCGAGCGCCAGGGCTTTGCAGATGGCATTCCACTCGGCCACCCCCGCTTTGAACTTGCATTTGCGCCGCGTCTCTTCCTTGGGAATGCCCAGACGCAAGGGGAACCGGCCAGCGTAGTCGTTCACCAGTTGAGCAATTTTTTCGGCCAGTTCATCCAGCAAGGCCCGCAGATAAAGCCGCTTGCCCACCAGCCAGGCTTCGGGGTCATCCTGCTGACCCATGGCTTCGGCCACGGGCAGCCCCATCAGGCCAGCGGTTTTCAAATTCTGGCGGAACAGATCCGAAGTATCGCCTTCTTCCATGATCATGAGGATTTCCTGAGCCTTCTCGTCAAATCTTTTATGCCGCTGGGGATTGGCATCCAGCACCACACCGCCGGCAATGCTCATCACCGGAGAATAAAAACGCAACACCAGACGATCATCCCTGGCGGCCATCAAATCAGACTCCAGGTGCATCTGGGCCAGGCCCCGGCGAGGCCCTCCCTCACCCCCCAACTCCTGCTCATCCAGCAAGACGATGCGCCCCAGAACTTCACGCCCCGCATGATGCACATGCACCCGCTGGCGATTCTTGATCACACCCTTGTAATGGCCCATCACGTTGACCCGAATATCCAGACGGCGGGAGGGAGAGATGGCATCGGACGCCAGAATCTGAAAGCCCCGTTCCATCTCATCTTTTTTGACCCCATGCAGCGCCAGGGCCAACCGCTGACCCGAAGTGCCCCGGGGCGCTTTCGCTCCATGAACCTGCACTTCCCGCACCCGGACTTTCTGCCCGGTGGGTTGCACCACCAGCCGATCGCCATCCTTCACCGATCCGCTCCAGCACGTGCCCGTAACCACAACCCCCGCGCCCGGCAGAGTGAAAATCCGGTCCACGGGCAGGCGGAAAAATCCTTCTTCCTTGCGCTCGGGAAGAGCCAGGGCCTCGCTGCGCAGGGCAGCTTTCAAATCGTCCAGACCCGCGCCGGTGTGAGCCGACACAGCCACAACGGGCTTGCCTTCCAGAAATGTGCCTTCCACCAGTTCGATGGCTTCTTCGGTGGCCACACCCAGAAAGTCTTCATCCACCATGTCGGTTTTGGTCATGACAACCACGCCACTGGCCACCCCCAGAGAATCCATGATCTCCAGATGCTCGACGGTTTGGGGCATCACCCCTTCATCTGCTGCCACCACCAGAAATGCCAAATCCACCCCACCGGCACCGGAAACCATCTGCTTCACGAATTTCTCGTGACCGGGCATGTCCACCACACCCAGCTTGATGTCCTCATCCAGATCAAACTCGGCAAAGCCCAGCTCAATGCTGATGCCACGCTCCCGCTCTTCCTTCAGACGGTCGGTGTTGGTTCCCGTCAGGGCTGTGATCAGGGCTGTCTTGCCGTGGTCAACGTGACCGGCTGCCCCAAGGATGAAATGGCGTTCAAGGGCCATGGAGGGAGAAACCTTTCCTCATGGTGAATGGGTGAATTTTGTGATGTGGAAAAGATAAGGCTATTTGGCCGGGTTTCCGAACTATTTTGCCAGCAGTAGTGACCACAAGGTGACTTCACCATAAACCTGGACCTTTTATGCGCAAGTCCATGACATAAACGACACAACACCTGAAGATTGTCTGGATGATTGGTCCCGCCAAGGCTGCGGGGGATGATGTGGTGGATTTCCAGGTACCCCGTGTGGCCACATTCTGGCCGCTGGCATTTGTGGCGGGCATGGGCCAAAGCCTGCCGGCGCACTGCTGGAGCGATGGAAGCCGTATTGCGCATTACCGGTCTGTGAATCTGACAGTCACACTCAGCGCGCTGCAGATCTTCCTCACTGATTTCCAATTCGCCTTTGCTGGGCTGAACACTGGCTTTGCCGCATTCTTCACACTTGTGGATGTGGATTTGAACGGGTGGTTTGCCCTCACCGGGAAGGTCCGCCCGGGTGGACTTTTTTGGCCCTGAACTTCCAGCCACGAAACCTTCCATGATTTCCAGCAAGACAAAGAACTCAGTTTTTTAAAAAAATTAATATTTTCCCTTAATCGGAATTTTAATTGAAGAAATCCCCGCCTTGCACGTCTATAAGTTGATTGCCAAACCAAAGGAAGGCTCAACTTGATACAGGCAGCACCCAGTTCCCAACTCGACCCCTTGGAGAGATTGGCCCGAGAACACTCACCGGGGGTCTTTCGTTTCCTGCGATCCATGGTTGGCGATGAAGACACCGCTCGGGACCTGCTGCAGGATACTTTCCTGAAACTTAGCACTCACGCGGAAAATGCAGGCAAAGCTCTGGTTTTCACCATAGCCCGATCCTGCGCCCTGGACCATTTCCGACGAATCCGGACCCGCAATCATCATGAAATCAACACCCAATCCGAGTTTCTCAACCAACACCCGACAAAATCCACAGACCGGCCGGACAAGAACATGGAAATCCAGTCCCTGCGCCAGGATTTGCTTTTGACCCTGAGCCATTTACCTGAAGACCAGT
>JAOZJV010000136.1:0-2161 GCA_029935695.1 Candidatus Krumholzibacteriia bacterium
TTGGCTCCCCGTCCCAGAAAAACCGCTCCACCTTTAGCAGCCAGACTGCTGACGATGCGCACCAGATCCTGGTGGTACTGATTCTTCATGAAAATTTTCTGGCTGAAAACACCCTTCACCCAAAGAGAGGTCTGGCTGATGGTGTTTTCATCCAAATCCGAAACCAGACTTTCTTCAAGCTGGCGATCCTGGACAATTTTCTGGACCATGGATTGGTCATGCAGATCAAGGGAAAGCCTGGAGGCGAGTTCTTCCGCCAAAGCCCTGCCTCCGCTGCCTGCCATGCGGGAAATAGTGATGATGGGTTTGGGCTCTTTTTCAACAGTTGCTGGTGGATCCTGGAGGAGATCCCGCAGATTATTCCAATGATTGATTTGTCTGAGAATGAGCTTTTCAGTAACCGGCAAAGACATGACCCAACCCCCTGGATACACCCCGGAAAATACAACCACGTTTTCCCGCAGGCATGGACGCACGCTGGCTTGTCAATACTTTAACAATGATTTCCGCCAATGACAATGCATTCTCTGCCGAATTTTTGCCTGAATTCCCATTGAAGAGTGTTATGCAAACATCCATCCAGGAGTTACCATGGTCTCATGAAAATCCTGCAAGTCGGTAAGTATTACCCTCCTTACCGGGGGGGCATGGAAACAGTTCTGGAGAACCTGGTGGAAGGGCTTCTGGATACCGGTGCCCGCGTGCATACTCTGGTGTCCGGCGTGGATACCAGCGACCGGATTTCAACCATTGTGGGGCCCCGCAGTGGAAACCAGGGCTTGCTGATCCGGGCTTCCCGCGCGGGGCAAATGAACTCCCAGCCTCTGAACACCACCCTTATTTCCCAGCTCCGCAATCAATTAGAATCTTTCCGGCCTGATCTGGTGCATCTTCATCTTCCCAATCCTCTGGCAGTGTTGGCCTTTTCCGTTCTCTCCATGTGGTATGGCCACAGGATGCCCCCATTGGCGGTTTGGTATCACGCCGACATCACCCGCCAGCGTCTGGGGGCCAAGCTGGTGCGACCTTTGGTTCAATCCATTCTGAATCAAAGCGTCGGGATTTGTGTTTCCACCGAATCACTGGCTAAAAATTCAACCTGTCTTGGCGGATTTTCACCAAAAACAGAGGTGATTCCCTTCGGTATTTCCCCAGAGCCGTGGGTCAACATCCAGCCCCGGCGAGGCGCGTCATTTCTTTTCGTGGGCCGCCTGGTTCCGTACAAAGGTTTGGAAATCCTGTTGGACGCCATGGAGAAAGTGCCTGCATCCACTTTGGACGTGGTGGGCACTGGTCCCTTAAAAAACCTCCTGGAGAAGAGAATACAGCAAGGTAGTTTGGCCGGCCGGGTCACCCTGCATGGCGCCCTTACTGCCAAACAGCTGGCCCACCTGATGACTGAGGCCCGGGCTCTGGTTCTGCCCAGCCTGGATCAAAGCGAGACTTTTGGTTTGGTGCAGCTTGAGGCCATGGCTTCCGGCATTCCAGTCATCGCCAGTGATCTTCCTTCCGGTGTTTCCGAAGTTGGCATTGCAGGACAGACCTGTTTGCTTGTGCCGCCTGGAAATGTTTTGGACTTGGCGGATGCCTTGACAAAAACTCTTGAAGATGACGCATTGGTTGAAAGGCTGGGTGCAGCTTCACGCCAACGATTCAATCAAACTTACACCCGTGAAATCATGGTCGGCAAAGTCCTTGCCTGGTACCAGAAACTTCTTGGTCCGGACAATACGAAAGGCACTCCTTGAATTTTTCCTTTGTAGAACCCTGGCATCTTTTTCTGCCCCGAGACGGTGGCCACGTGGTGGCATTGAGTGGCTCCGGTGGAAAAACCAGTCTGTTGCAGGTTTTTGCCGCCCAGTTGGCAAGCGAAGATGTGAAAGCCATTTTCACCTGCACTACCCGCACCGAAGCCCTGGAGGGATACCCTGTTTTTGAATGGGCGCATCTGCAAAAGACCCCTTCCGATGATCTTCCCCCACATTTCTATTTGCACGATGGTCTCACTCCTGAAGGCAAATGGCTGGGCCTGTCCGCCGATGATGTGGATGCCCTGGCAGAGAAGTTTGCTGATCGGGTGATTGTGGCTGAAGTCGATGGCTCTGCCTGTATGCCTTTGAAATACTACCGGTCGGGCGAGCCCGTCTGGCCGCGGCTCACC
>JAOZJV010000136.1:2171-8295 GCA_029935695.1 Candidatus Krumholzibacteriia bacterium
AAGTATGGCCGGCGTGGGGGAACATGCAGGCGAAGTGGTGCACCGCTTCGACAGGCAGGAATTCCCGCCCCTCAAAGATTTGAAAGCCCACGATGTCTGGCTTTGGGACCACAGCTTCACGCTGCTGACATCCCCCGGAGGATATCTGGCTCAGGTCCCGGCAGAGGTTCCGGTGGTGCTCGCTCTGACCGGCCTCGCCAACCAGGATGACAGCATCGGCATGTTTGAATTTACCGGGAAGGTCATGGAAAATGAGCGCATGCCCCTGGTGGTTTTCTGTGAAACATCGGGAGATAATCCATCCTTTCGAACATCCTGCAGGCGTGATGAGGATGATGATGAACAGGGTGAGACAGAAGAATGACCACGGTTTCAAACCACCTCGCAGTGATCATGGCCCGGGGCGAAAGCCTGCGCATGGGCCGGCCCAAAGGTCTGTGCCGGCTGCATCCTGAGGATGAGTGTTTTGTCATCAAAGTCGTGCGGTTGTACAACCAGTTTGGAATTCCCATCCTGCTGGTGGTGCGCCCTGAAGATGAAGCAGATTATTTGAAAGTTCTGAGCGACGAAAAGGTCGATGTTCTGGTTGCCAAAGGTGGGGGCGACACGGCTCTGACCATGAAGCTGGCAGTGGACTGGGCCCGTGATCAGGGGCTCAACCCGAAAGTATTCTGGGCTCACCCGGTGGATATGCCGCAAATCCTCCCGCAAACCCTTGAAGAGCTGATGGAAGCTGCCGCCAAAGGTTCCCTGAAAGCCTGGCGCCCTCTTCACGATAACAATCCAGGCCATCCGGTTCTCATCCCCGCATCCTTGCTTTCCAAGGTCCTTTCAGCCGAATCCCTGAATGTTTCCATGTCCAGGGCCTGGAAAAACGCTTCGGCTAAAGATTCAGTTCCATCCATAAAAATGTTGATGGTGGCCGATTCCGGTGTTATCACCGATTTTGATACACCAGATCAATTGCACGCAGCTCCAGAAAAGAAAGCTCCCGAATCATGAGTCCCAAGAACCAGCCCATCGCCGATCGAGATATTTACGAAACTCTGGCCCGCATGACAGCCGCCAATGAAGACGGCGTATTGGTTACCGTGGTGCGCACACGCCTTTCCACGCCTCGTCATGAAGGCAGCAAAATGGTGATCCACGGCAATGGTACCGTCACCGGCAGCATTGGCGGAGGCCGCAGCGAAGCACGGGTCATTGAAGAGGCCGCTCTGGTTTTTGCCGATGGCCATTGCCGCATGCTGGAGCTGGATCTGGCCAAAGGGCTGGGTGTTTGCGGCGGAAACATGGAAGTCTTTCTGGAGCCTGTTCTGAACACCTCGCCTTTTATCATTATCGGAGCCGGACATGTGGGGCGGGCTATGGTTGAAGTGGGGAAGGCCCTTCCTTTTCATTTTATCCTGGTGGATGACCGGCCGGAATTTCTCGATCCCTGGCAAGGCACGCCTTCGGTGCAGACTATCCAGGCCGAGCCATCTGAATTGCGGGAAAAACTTTCAGTGCCGGGCCATGGCGCCTTGCTTCTGGCCAGCCGGACCCACGAGCTGGACACGGCCTACCTTGAAGCAGCCTTGAATGCAGAAAATGACTCCGGCAATAGCTTCCCCTTTTTGGGAGTTCTGGGCAGCCGCTCCAAAGCTGCGCGCATCCACAAGAAAATCTGTGCCCTGGGCGAGAATTTTGCCCAGCGCATGAACACCGTGCAAATGCCCGTAGGGTTGGACATCGGTGCTGAAACCCCTGCTGAAATTGCCTTGAGTGTTTTTGCCGAGGCCCAGGCTGTTTTGCGGGGCATTGAGCCTTTGCGCAATGAGCAGGGAACAATTGTGGGAATCCCCCTGCACCGAACGCGGAAACCCAAATCCGCACAGAACACAAAGAAGGAATTATCGTGACGAATTCATCGGGAACGATATGGATCCAGGGTGCTGGGGAACTGGCTTCCGGAGTGGGCATGCGCCTGGCTCGCAGTGGGTACCGGGTTGTCATGGCTGAAATCGAAAACCCTCTGGCTGTGCGACGTTTAGTGGCATTCAGTGAAGCGGTTTATGGGGTTGAAGCCAATGTTGAAGGTGTGCCAGGAGTTTTGGTTGATACCCTGGACTTCAATCTTCATCAGGGCAAAGTGCAAGTGTTGGTGGACCCGGAGGCCCGGCACCTGGCTGCCGCCGGAGCCGCTGCCGTGGTCGATGGTCGGATGACCAAAAAAACACCAAAAGCTCTGCCACTTTCCGGGCAGCTTTGCATTGGCCTGGGACCGGGCTTCATGTGCGGCCGGGATGCCGATTTGATTATTGAAACCCACCGGGGCGCTCGCCTGGGCGAGGTCATCCATCAGGGTGAAGCATTCACCAACACCGGAATTCCCGGGGTTGTTGGGGGACAGTCTGCCAATCGGGTGGTCTATTCTCCCGCTGCCGGCCATCTGAAACCGGAAGTGGCCATCGGTGATCTGGTCACCGAGGGACAATTGCTGGGAACAGTGGCTGGAGAGCCGGTTCACGCCCGACTCGCAGGCCTGGTCCGGGGCCTGGTCCACCCTAAAGCGGAACTTTCAAGCGGTGAAAAGGTTGGAGATATTGATCCCCGGGGTCAGCAGGTCAATCCTGCACTGGTCACGGACAAGGCCCTGGCCATTGCCGGTGGTGTTTTGGAAGCCTTGCTGGGAGCTGGCATTCTGCCACCATCAGGACGCTGAAATCAGCCCTTCATTGACAAACATGGGGGGCATCGGTTATCCTTATGGGCGTCCCACCCGCATTGGGACCTTTTTTGTGTGCAAATCAGGGAAACTCCCTGAATTAGGCCTTCGGCCTTTTTTATCCCCCTTGGGAGGTTCAAGTCGTGTCTCGTATCAAGCTTACTACTGGTGTATCCACTTTCTTCGTCCTGGTGCTGCTTCTGGGCAGTCTTTTGCCTGCGGGCTCTGCCCTGGCTGTTTGTCAGCCCGGTCAAATGCAGGAAGCCAACCTGGCTTATCAATCAGCAGCCCAGTTTCTGAACGCCCAGCAGTGGGATCAGGCCATCAGCCGCCTCAACTCCATCGTCAAGGTTTGCCCTGAGCATGTGGACGCCACCCGTGGAATTGGCACTGCTTTTGTGGGAAAAGCCGACTATATCCAGGCTATTGGCTGGTTTAATAAAGTCGTTGCTCTGCGGGGTAACGAAGTTCAGGCCGGTGATTTTGCCAATCTGGGTAAAGCCTACGCCAAATTGAAGAAATACAAAGAAGCCCGTGCCGAGTATATGAAAGCCCAGAAGCTGGCCCCGGACGATTGTGGTGTTCTCTTCAATCTGGGTGTGATGCATTACGCGTCCAAGTACAACGCCCAGTCTGTGGAAACTTTGCAGCACGCCCTTGAAGTGTGCCCCCAATACCGGGATAACATTTTGAAGCAGCTGAGTGTTTCGGCCACCGCCGCGGCCAAGCAGCAAACCCAGAATGGTAACAGTGAGAAGGCTGCCTATTACACCAACCTGATGAATCAGTATGGTGGCCAGGCTGGCGGTTCCACCACTTATGACATGGTCAAGAAGAAGATGGCAGCCAAACAGTACAATGAAGCCATTGTTCTGCTGAACCAGATGCTGGCCAAAAAGCCTAACCAACCTGGTGCGGCCCTGACGCTGGCCCGTGCCTGCGACGGCGCTGGCGACAAAAAGGGTAGCATTGCAGCCTATAATAAGTACTTCCAGCTCAAGCCCAACGATGCCAAAACCTACGGCACTTATGTTCAGGTTTTAGTTGAAGACGGACAGTGCTCCACTGCCGCCACCAAAGCGGCTGCCGGCAGCAAAAAATTTGCATCTCAGGGCCGCAGTGCGTTGGCTTCAATCCATTACTCCTGGGGTCTGGCCCTGGAGTGCCAGGAAGATTATGAAGGTGCCAAAGTTCAGTTCCAGAAGGCTGCCTCCAGTGGCAACAAGACATACTCCGGTCCTGGAAAAACTCAGGTTGAACGCATGGAAGACTTCATAAAGATGACCGATGCCCAGCGGAAAAAAGCGGCCCAGGGCCAATGATCATCTAATTCTAGATGATTTTGCCTTGATGTGTCATATTGTGCCCGCAGATCCTTTCCGGATCTGCGGGTATTTTTTTATGAGGCGAATTTCGCCCAGTGAAAGGTTTTCCATTGGGACGTTTGGATAAATTGCCCCCGTATTTGTTTTCGGCCATCGACAAGGCAAAAAGTGCAGCTCTGGCCAAAGGTGTGGATGTGGTGGATCTCGGTATTGGTGATCCTGACCGGCCGACCCCAGCGTCCCTGGTGGAGGTCATGGCCGCTGCTGTGACCGATCCGGCATTCCACCGCTATCCGGCCCAAAGAGGAACTCCCCGGCTGAGACAGGCCATTGCCGCCTGGTTGAAACAACGCCACCGCACTATTGTCGATCCCGACACCCAGGTTCTGGTGCTCATTGGCAGCAAGGAAGGCCTTGGTCATTTGCCCACCACCTGTGTGCAGGAGGGCGATAATGTTCTGGTGCCCGATTTGGGATATCCCGTGTACGGCCAGGCCACTTTGCTGGCCGGTGGACAGCCAAGAGTTTTTTCTCTCTCCTCTCAACGGGGTTTTCTGCCGGATTTTGATGAGCTGGAAAAACTTGCCGATGATCACACGCGGCTGATTTTTCTCAATTACCCCAACAACCCCACCGGGGCTGTGGCGGGAGAAGATTTCTGGAAGCGCATGATCCAGTTTACAACGCAGCGGAACATCCGATTAGTCAACGATGCGGCCTATTTGGAAGTGGTGCCGGATGGGAAAGCCGCTTTGAGCCTGCTTCAAGTGGCCAATCCCAGTGAAGATCGGGTTATCGAATTGCACAGTCTTTCCAAGATGTTCAACATGACCGGATGGCGCATTGCTTTTGCTGTGGGGCATCCCGAATTGGTGGGCGACCTGGGCCGGGTCAAAGAAAGCATGGACAGCGGAGTTTTCACCGCCGTGCAGGAAACAGCATCTTATGGCCTGGGTGATGCTTTTGAAGGTTTGTTGGCCGAGGTGATGGATGTTTATCCCCAGCGCCGGCGCGTGATCAACGATGCCCTGGAAAAAATGGGCGTGGAAGTCTTTCCTTCTCCGGCCACTTTTTACGTGTGGGCCAAAGTTCCCACTGATGAATCGTCCATCGAATTTTGTGGACGTGCCCTTGAAGAAATCGGCACCGTCATCACTCCGGGACTTGGGTTTGGAACAGGGGGAGAAGGCTGGTTCCGCATCAGTCTGACTGCCAGTGATGAAGCCATCGCCCAAGGAGCGCGCCGCCTGGAAGGCTGGAAATGAGTGACCAGATCGTTTTAAGTGGAATCCAGGTTTACGCCTACCATGGGGTGTTGCCTGCCGAGAAAAAACTGGGCCAGCGCTTTGTGGTGGATGTGACCCTGTTTGGTGATTTCTCAAAGGCAGCCCGCAGTGATGATCTGGACCATGCCCTGGATTATTCCCAGGTTCACGCATTGGTGATTGAAGCCATGGAGCAGGAAAGCTTTGACTTGATCGAGGCCATCGCCGGCCATCTTTGCACCGTCTTGCTGGAAAACACCAGTGCAGAAAAAGTGGAAGTGACGGTTGAAAAATCGACACCACCCATCCCCGGATTCACGGGCCAGGCCCTGGTGACGCTTTCACGGGATCGACAATGGCTCACAAAGTAACCGCCCGGCAAATCTGGTTGGGCCTTGGTGGCAATCAGGGGGATCGGCTGGGTCATCTGCATCAGGCGGTGACCTTTGTGCGCAGTCATCCTCAGATGGAGTTGCTGCGTTGCAGTCGAGTGTATGAAACGGAATATGTGGGACCAGGCACCCAGGATTCTTACCTTAACGCCTGTGTGGAGATTCGCACCCAGCTGGAGCTTTTGGAATTGCTGGAAGAATTCCAGGGGCTTGAAAAATCGCTGGGACGGGCACCAGACGGGCATATGAAACCCCGTCCCCTGGATGTGGATATTCTCTTGGCTGCCCAGGAGGAAATGGTCCACGAGAGGCTTGTGGTGCCCCATCCCCGGCTGCATGAACGACTTTTTGTTCTGGAGCCACTGAGCGATATTGCTCCTGGGGAAAAAATCCCAAATTTGGGGGAGACAGTCTCTGAATTGTGTGCGAAAATAA
>JAOZJV010000674.1 GCA_029935695.1 Candidatus Krumholzibacteriia bacterium
TCATGAGGGAAGAGTGCACAGCGCAAATCAGGGCTCGGCCTTTGGCCTGACGCAGATATTCAAGGCTTCCATCCAGGGAAGGTCCAGCGCCCACCAGGAGCGCGGGTTTGTTTGCAAACTGATCACCCAGGGATTTCAAATCCGGCATGCGGGCAAATAAGGGGAGATTGATTGCCATGTGACTGACCCACTCCGCCGAATATTCCGCACGGGTGTTTCGGTCAAGAGCCACCTTCCGGGTGGCCTGCTGGAGGGCATCTTTGAACATTTCCAAATCGTGGGGATGTTGTTGGGCCCAGGCAGGTAACGCACCAGCCAGCATTCCCTGGGGAGCATGTTCCAGAATCGCCTGCACCATCTCCACCAGATGGCCGTAATTAGTCACCAAAGTGACCCGTTCCAGCTGCAGGGGAATTTTGCTGAGCACTACTTTGATGACATCAAGTTCCGGCTCGAATACGATGATGGGAGCCTTGGTGAATTTGCGCAGGAATTCCAGGTGAAGCCCCAGGCCCAAACCAAAGAAAACCACCAGATCGGTCTCTTTGCCCTGAACCAGACTGGCCGCCTCCATGGCCACCCTTTTCAGGGTATCTTTTTCAGGGTAAACCGAAGCACCGTGCACACCCAGATAAGGCATTCCCGAAGCCGAAACTCCCACCTCCACATGCTGTGGCTGGTGCTCAAGCAAAGCAGCAGTTGCGGTCTCCGGCACCTGCAACCGAACCAGGTTTTCCAACAGGGTGGTCAATTCCTTTTGATCCCTCACTGCCATCCTCCATCACGAATCCAACGGGCCGCTGACTCCAGGTCGAGAATGTTTTTTCCATCGTACAAAGCCTGGTACAACAACCGCAAGCGCGCCAAATCCTCCGCCGTATCGATGGAAAGTTTGACGGGGGTCATCATGCCGGCTACGGGTTGCACATAGGTGGTTTTCATGATGTCGGGGATATTTTCGGCGTTGCGCATGGCCCAGGCTGTCACATGTTCATAGGCCAGAGGATCATCGCCCGCGTGCTGCAGACTGTAGTGCAATGCCTTGGAGGAGACCACCTCTCCACCCTGGAAAAGTGATGGCGGATCGCCTTGGAATTTCACCACATCGGCATCGTTTTTCTCAGCACACTGCAGACACTGGTTCAGGAATGAAGGATCAAACAACGGCGAGTCTCCGCACACCCTGACCACCCACCGGGCGGGAAAATCTTCCAACGCCTTCAAAAAACGTGACAGGACATGGTCCTCGCTGCCGCAAACCACATGAACACCACAATCGGCGGCCACTTCTATGAGTATCTGATCACGGGGATGATCGGTGGTGGCCAGAACCACCGGCAGATCCGGCCGCACCCGAACAGCACGTTGCAGGATATGCCAAAGCAGGGGCCGGCCAACCAGGTCTTCCATCATCTTGCCCGGCAGGCGGGATGACCCCATGCGGGCCTGCACCACCACAACGGCCGTGTCCTGTTTTATTTCCCTGAAAATCAAAAGTCCTTCTTTCCTTGTTCCGAAGCTTCCTTTCCTGCCATCCTAATGCTAAAGTTCGGAAAGTACCAAGGATTTGAAAGGATAACCATGACTTCGCGGCTGCCTTATGGAAAACAAACAATCGGTCCGGAAGAATACGCCTTTGTGCGTGAGGTTTTAGGCAGCGACTGGCTGACCCAGGGCCCCCGTCTCGGTCAATTCGAACAGGCCCTGAGAGAGCTCTGCCAGGTGCGCCATGCCTTCGCGGTGACCAACGGCACCGACGCTCTTTTGCTGGCCTGCCGTGTGGCGGGTCTCGGGCCGGGCGATCGCTTCATCACCACCCCCAACACCTTTGCCGCCACAGCCAATGCCGCGGTCATGTGCGGGGCCGAGCCGGTTTTTGTGGATATCGATCCGGCCACTCTGAACATCGATCCCGATCTTGTGGAAAAAGCTCTGGCGGCCGATCCAACCATCAAGGTGATTCTGCCGGTCCATTTCGCGGGCCATGTGTGCCTCATGGACCAACTTTCGGCTCTGGCCCAACAGTACAACGCCACCATCATCGAAGACGCCTGCCACGCCATCGGCGGTCAGTGGCAGGATGAAAGCGGCCAGTGGCATCCGGTGGGCTCCTGCGCCCGATCTTCCCTGACCTGTTTCAGTTTCCATCCCGTGAAATGCATGACCACCGGCGAGGGCGGGGCCGTCACCACCAATGACGAAAAGCTGGCCCAGCGGCTCACATTGTTGCGCAACCACGGCATCACCAAAGATGAGGCCGTGCTGGAAAAGAATGACGC
>JAOZJV010000137.1 GCA_029935695.1 Candidatus Krumholzibacteriia bacterium
GGAGATTAAAGATTTCCCTATGTTTTTACTAAAAATTTCACTTAATTTTACCCAAAGTGAAACCGAAACTCTCTTTACCGGTTATCTAGGGTAGATATCATGGCCGGGATCAAAACGTCAGAATAACTTAGGGCGAGAGTTATTCACCGACAGATCCCGGTCCCCCTTTTTTTATACACCGGGGTTTTTCCCTTCCTCAGTCCATTTCCAGAAATAAACCATCGCGGATGATCACTTTTTCCAGGTCCGGTCCGCTGAGTTTGACTTCACGAACCAGCACTTTGGGCTGGGTCTCGGGGATGTACACCCGGTCCAGATGAATGACTGCGTCAGGGCTGGAAAAATCATCGGGCCCCACGGAGCCGCCAAAATGATCGCTGCGGCCGAAGGCAATGTGCAGGCCCAGTTTCTCATCCAGCAGGATGCTGCCCGTGGGCTTCAGGTTGAAATCTCCCAGCACACCCAATCCCAGCTCGGCCAAATTGGCGTACGCGGGTTCCGCCACAATGTGCCGGGCTTCTTCAGCGCTGGCCGCCCCATCAGTAAGCACTTCCACGGCTTTGTTTTTTTCAATGCGGTAAAGCACCACTTCATCACCAATTTGCACCGGCATGGTTCCCCGGGAGAGGCTGGCGTCGCCTGCGATGTTGCCTTCGTAGGGCACGATGTAGGCTTCGCCTGAAGGCAGGTTGCCCGCAATGCCGTTGTTGGGAAAAAGTCCGCCGGAAGCGTGGCCGCCGTTGTGGCGCAGATCCAGCATCAGTTCGTGGTTTTGACCGTCCACTTCGAAATGGAAGTCGGCGCGGTTGGCTGCGTCGAGCAATTTTTTCAGATACCAGACCCGGCGGTTGATCAGCTCATAATCCAGACGCAGGGCGGGAATCATGGAGGGCAGAAAACCGGGCATGGTGGCAGCGCGGAAACCACCGCCGGAGCTTTCTGCCTCACGGGTGGCCACTTTAAGGGGAGCAGTGGCCGACAGCTCTGTGGGAGCCATCACCAGGGAGTGGGTGGCGAAGAGGTCGGAGAATGTTTGTTCGGCTCCGGAAGGCTCATCGGCGTGGTTGAAGACGGTGTTGCCATCACCGGAAACCCAGGTGGCCGGCAGGTCGGCATTGTTGCCGCCGGCATTGCGGTACCAGGCCAAAGTCAGGCGTTCCAGACCCAGGTTTTCCATTTCGGACTGAAGGGCCTTGAACCATTCGGCGGCCATGGCCCGGCGACCTGCCCAGTCTTCATTGTCGGCCAGGCGCTCGTCGGGCAAATCCACAATAATGGCCAGACCACGGTCCGCTTTGGTGGGTTGGAAGACACGCTGGACAAGGAGGCGGAGATCTTCGGACGTGAGGGTCTGGTTCATGAGACGGCGCTCCGGTGGAAAGGGAAAAGATAGCTGGTGTACGTATTCTATTTTATGTTCTATTCTCTGCTTAAGCCCGGTTTATTTTTCCGGTTCAAAATAGCAAGGAGGCTTTCATGAGCCAGGATAGAGATACGAACATTGCTCTTTTGATCGATTTCGATAATGTCGCCCTCGGTGCCAGAGATGCGCGGCAACGATTCGACATCAATTTCCTGATGCAGCGGTTGCTGGAAAAAGGAAAAATCCTCGTCAAAAAAGCTTATGCCGATTGGCATTACTACAAGGAATACATGTCTCCTCTGCACGAGGCGGCCATCGAGCTGATCGAAATACCGATGCCCCGCATCAGTGGTAAAAACAGCGCCGACATCAAGCTGGTGGTTGATGCCATGGAGCTGTGTTATTCCAAAGATCATATCGATACATTTGTCATCGTCTCGGGTGATTCCGATTTCTCGCCCCTGGTGTCGAAATTGCGGGAAAACAACAAGCGGGTCATCGGCGTGGGGGTGAAAAACTCCAGCAGCCACCTGCTGATTAACAATTGTGACGAGTTTATTTTCTACGACAACATTTACCGTGACGCGGTGGGCCAGCCCAAAAGGGCGGTGGGCAATGTGCCGGCCGACAAGCGTGAGATGTTCGAATTTCTGGTCAGCACCGTGGAGAGCTTGCTTCAGGAAAGCCGTGGCGTGCTGTATTCCTCCCTGATCAAGGATACGATGACCCGCAAGATGCCCGACTTCAGTGAGCGCAACTACGGGTATTCAACTTTTGGGGATCTGTTGGATGATTCCCGCCGTTTGGGTTTGTTGGTGGTGGAGCGCAACGCCCAGGCCGGAGGCACCTGGGTGGTGCAGGGATTGGGCGATGGCAAGCCTCTGGAAAATGAAGAGCCCAAGGCCAGTCGGCCCTCTTCACGGCGCAGAAGAGGCTCCCGTGGTCGTGGCCGGTCATCGGCAGCCGATCGTTCTGCTGAGGGTGAAGAGAAGAGTGGGGAAGATTCATCTGAAAATGAAATTGCCGTTGCTCAACCTGAAAAATCAGAAGAGAGCCAGGTGGCCGAGCCCATCAAAAAGAAAGCAACTGCCAGAAGGAGGCCTCGCAGGCAAGTGACTTCGGTCAAAGCTGAAAGTTCGGCTCAAGCCGGCGATGCCAAGGTGGCCAAAAAGGTGGCCTCGAAGAAGACTGCCAAGAAAGTGGCTGTTAGCAAAAAAGCGGCAGTGAGAAAAAAGACTCCAGTGAAAAAGATCACTAAGAAAACAGTGAAGAAAGCCATCGTCAGAAAAGCACCGGTGAAGAAAACTACTACGAAGAAAACCGTGGGTAGGAAAGCGCCGGCCAAAAAAGTTGCTACAAAAAAATCTGTGACGAAGAAAACCACAGCCAGGAAGAAAGCCACTCGTAAATAAGGGTCAAAAGCTCCCCGGAAAGGAGAGCTCTTGACCAAAACTCTAGCGGTCTTTGGATTCCAGGATCCGGCTGACGGTGCTGCGCACCCAAAACATCACCAAAGCGATGAAGACCACCAACAATGCAAACGGAATGGCCATCATTTTCATGGTTTGGGCGTAGACCTGATCAATACTTGAGGTCACCGAGTTCTGCGTTTCATGGGTCACCTTTTCCAGGACCGCCATCGTCAGAATATTAATTTCCTGCATCGTCAGGTTTCGCTCTGCAGCTATGGCAGACAGAATTTCTCCACGCTCCCGTGCAAGGGACAAGACGATGGCAGCCCGCTCATCTGCCAGGTTTTCCAAAATGGCGGTTCTCTCATGAGACAGGTCGCGAACCGTCAATTCACGCTGGGAGGCAAGAAACTCAAAGAGTGGAATCATGGTACTGTTGGCAGCGGCAAGGGTGGAGTCAGTGATATCGGCAACCATGACCTGGGTCTGTTCCATCACCATGCCATATGGTATCAGCGAGATTCCGAATATCAGTGGTCAGACGAGTTGCAGTTTCCACTGCCAAATCCTGGTAAGGCCCAAATTCTTCACGGCCATTTCCTGTGGTGAAGTACTGCTTTATTTGGATGGCGAATACAGCGGCGCCGGCCAGGCCAACGAATGGATCATGATTGAAGCAGGCTTTTGTCATTTCTGGAACGGCATTGTTGTACCAATCCAGAGCTGCCCCCCTTTCTCCGCTTACTTGTGAATGAGATGTTCTTTTTAGTAAAGATTTCCCTTGGTTGGCCGAACAATAAACCAGGAGACGACTGCAACCTGTTGCCTGAGCTGGGGACTCATATGCAGGATGTTCAAAAACATACCACATAATGGGAGAGATCTGATGTCCACCGAAACAACCACGATAGAGAGTATCCTGAATTTATCTGAAGCCATGACCAACCTTGATGGTGACGCTGAACTGCTTGAAGAAATTCTGGATATCTTTATTGATACGGCCGAAGACCAGCTGCAAAACATTCAAAACTGTATTGAAGCAGAGGATGTGAAACAGGTGGCTGTGCAGGCCCACGGCATGAAGGGCGGTGCTTCAAATTTCTGTGCCAAGAAGTTTGTTCGTTCGGCACTGCGGTTGGAAATCAAAGCCAAGGATGGCAATCTGGATGGAGCCCAGGAATTGCTGGAAGGCATGAAAGCGGCCTTCGAAGACCTGAAGGAAGTTTCCGTAGTTATCAACTGGGATGAGATCGCTCGCAACTGGGAAGAATAAACTCAACATTCAACCTGGACCAATAAATTGACGGCCGGCCACGGTATGTGACCGGCCGTTTTGTCTGAGGGGATCAAGCGATCCCCTCGCTCCCACCATGGGTTCAGCGGTTCCGATGACCGTCAGCTTCGGGCTCGACGATTTCGGTGGTGGAAGGTTCTTCGGTTTCCATGCTCAGGATCATCTCACCGGCGACGGCGACTTCCATGTCTTCCGTCTCCGGCTCAACTGCCGTGTCTTCATCAACGTTGAAACTCTCGGCAAGGGCGGCCAGGTCCACCGCGATGGTGCCATCTTCTTCAACCATATCAACCAGGCGGGCCATGCTGATTTCAGCTTTCTCATAGTCAGCATCGGCAGCCAGGGCCTGGGCAAAGGCTTCGCCGGCGGCGGTGTACTGACCCATGCGTTCCAGGGCCACGCCCAGGTTGTTCTGGATGCAGGCCACGTCACTTTTGAGGGCGGCGGCTTTTGCCAGGGGAGCCACCGCGTCGGCGAAACGTTCCTGCTCGATGCGGATCAGGCCGAGGTTGTTCAGGGCCCAGGCATCATCCTGCTGAGTGCGCAGAACAACCTGGTAGGTGGTGGCGGCTTCTTCCAGCTGGCCACTGTTGTGCTGGATGCGTCCCAGCACCCTTCGGGCGGAGTTGTTTTCGGGGTTCACAGCCAGGGCGATTTCGATCTGCTCCTGGGCTTCATCGTTGCGGTCCAGTTCAATGAGGACGCGGCCGTAGTTGACCAGGCTTTTCTGGTGGTCGGGCTTCAGGTCGAGGGCGGCCAGGAAACTTTCTTCGGCCACATCGGCATCGCCGGCTTTCCACTGGGAAAGGCCCAGCATGTAGAAGCCCCAGGCATTTTGGCCGTGCTCGTCGGTGTACTGGTCAAAAAGGTCGCTGGCCAGGTCGAAATCACCTTCGAAGTAGGCTTGTTCGGCCATGGCGTAGGTTACAATGCGGGGCTCAGGTTTGATCTCCTCGATTTCGATGGTGGTTTCGGGTTCTTCAATGATGACGACTTCAATTTCGGGTGCCAATTCTTCGACGATGATATCAGTGCTGGTGACCTTGGGTGCGGCCGGGTCCTGATCGGAGAAATGCACGCCGAGAAATACGGTCAGGCCAAGAACCAGAGTGAACAGGATTCCTGCTTCGGCGATTTTCATTTTCTTTTCCTGGGAGGTGTTTTGCTTCTTCATGGCGATCTCCTTTGATCGAGTGAGTGTTGTTGGCGATACACTCCCTTGGTTGCAAGTGGGAAACCAGAGGCCAGTTTGATAGAAACAATTATAAGTCGCTAAAATAGAGTCAATTACGGCGTTTGCGGCAGTCTGTCCGTGTGTTGTTGTGTAATTTTGGACACATGGCTCAAGTGTCTCAACAAACACAAAAAGCCCCCGATCCCAGATGGAACCGAGGGCTATGCTCTCAATCAGAAACCGTTCAATTCATTTCCCGCCATCCATCAGGCAGCATATCGGGGGCAACCATCATCACTGGTTGTCCAGCCGATTCGTTCAAATGACGAAGGAAGTTGGCGTCCATCATGTCCAGCCCTGAGGGCAGGTTAATGGTCTCCACTTCGGGCATGGCTTCAGGTTCAGTCATCAGGCTGCGCATCAGGCGGTCATTGATGCGGTCACCGAAACCAAAGAGTGCAGGCAGACCGGGCATGAAGCTGGGCATCTGGAACAGGGGACGCGGCGGGTATTCCACCACATCAACCTTGCGCCAGTCGCTCACTCCGGCGGTTTGCCTTGCCAGATCAATGGCGTCACTCAGACTGCCAAAACTATCGCACAGACCGTGTTCGATGGCGTCGCCACCCATCCAGACCCGGCCCTGGGCCACTTCGCCCACGGCATCAACAGTCATGCCCCGGCCTTTGGCCACGGCACCCACAAAATCAGCATACATACCGCGGATGAGTTTTTCGGCTCTATCAAGCTCTTCATTATTCATGGGACGGCGGGGAATGCCACCCAGGAACGGGAAGCTGACTTTACCGTACATGTCGGCATGCTCACCACGCTGCACCGAATCGCTGGTCAGGCCCGCTTTGGCGGCGATACCATCATCGTACAACCAACCGCTGATCACGCCGATGGATCCGGTGATGGTCAGCGGAGTGGTGAGGATTTTTGTGCCTTCCATGCTGATCCAGTAACCACCGCTGGCGGCCACATCGCCCTGACTGACGATGACGGGTTTGCCGGCTTTTTTGAGCTGCATCACCGCGTCGGTGACCAGGTCGCTGGGCAGGGGATCGCCACCGGGGGAGTCGGCGCGCAGGACCACGGCCGCCACATTGGGATCATTGACCAGACTGCGCAGATAGGCGCTGGTGGCGCGGCCTTTGATGCCCGTGTCCATGGCGCATCCACCCACGGCATAAACCACGGGAATTTTAAGATTCGGGCCCCACTGGTCATCATAAAACTCCCGGGGATTGTCAATGATGCAAGAGGCAGCAAGAGAAGCCTGACGTTCCTCTTTCAGCCATTTGCCCAGCTGATCCCAGCGGGCACTGGCGTCGATGAGACCGCTTTCAAGGGCCTCCCGAGTGACCAGTTCACCCATTTCATCAATGATACCATCGAATTGATCTTCACTGAGGTTGCGGGATTGGGCCGTGTCATCACGCAGGGTTTCATAAATAACATCGACGATGCGCTGGCGTTGCTCACGATCGGCATCACTCATGCTGTCACGCGAGAGGGTTTCCACGGCACTTTTGTATTTGAAATATCGGTGGGCCTGGAAGCCGATGCCCAATTTTTCAAGAGTGCCTTTGAGGTAACTGCGGGACAGAACCATGCCGGGCAGACTCACGCCACCGTAAGGGTCCATGGTTATGCGATCAGCCGAGGAGGCCAGGTAATAAAGACCCGCACCAGCGCGGTCGAGGTGGATAATGACCTCTTTGCCACTGGCCTTGATTTCATCGATTTTCTGACGGAACTCCCACAGCAGAGATGTGCGGCAACGCATGCCGGCCATGTTGATGGCCACGCCCTGCAACTGCTCGCTTTCCACTACCCGGTCCAGAAGATTCAGCAGATCGAGCCACGCCACGTGGGTGTCGTCGAAGTACTGGAACTTCTGGTAGGTCACAACCTTGTTTTCCAGGTTGATGGGATAGTAGTTGTTCTTTTTGCCCAGGAGCGGTCCTTTATTACCGATGGGCAGACCCGGGAATGGCGGGTTGGTGCGCACCAGGTAGCTGGTGCTGATGAGGTCATCGTTGTTGTCGTAGTGGGGCATTCCCGTGACATTCAAATTTTTCAGGGTCAAACCGATGGTGGCAGAATATTCCACCTCGTCGGTGCCCAGTTGCTGGCGGGCTTTCACACCCAGGTGGATGCCGCTGATGGGACGCACTTCAAGACCGGCACCCCAATAGCCATCCTTGAAAAAGGCCTGGTCGTCATTGGCCGTATAATCGCCAAAAACCGTAAGCCAGGGACGACCCAGGGGACGGATTCCCATGTCGAAGACGTATTGAGCCGCTCCGGATTCAACACTCCACACACCCGAAGTGCCCAAAGTCACCCAGCGGTTATGACGCGAAATGAAACCGGCTGAAATGGCCTGTTCGCGGGGTGTGCGTTGAGTTTCGCCGTTGGCCCAGCGGTAACCCATGCCAAAGGTGCCGGCCCGGGTGCCATGGGAAAGACCAAGCATGTAGTCATAAATTTTGTAATTGTCGTCGGGTGTGCCAAAGGTGGAGGTGTTCATGGAGAAGCCCAGGTCACGACCGAATGAAAAGCCGTAATTGTCCAGTCCGTAACGGAAATCCTGATCATCAAACCAGAAATCTCCGGCACCATGGTCGGTCATGGACCAGGCTGCAGGGTTGAAGAATGAAGAGGCAGGGCCGGATGTTACGGCGGGACTCTGGGGCAGATACCAGCTTTCACTGCGGTAGTCGGCAAAGGGCATGACGGCGCGTTCGGCAAAAGCCGCGCTGGTGCCTAGCAACAGAATCAACAAGAGAACGGACAGACTAATTCGGCGATACATGGTTTCCTCCAGGTTATTTTTTCAGGCCATGACGTTTCATGATTTTCAACAAACTGCTGTGATCCGACAGCCCCAGCTTTTGGGCTGTATTAGTGATGTGCCAATCATTCCGTTCCAGGGAAGCAAGAATGATTTGTCTTTCGGCAGCGGATTTCTGTTCCTTCAAAGTGCCGGCAGGATCCAAGGGGATGTTACCTTCGGAAACCGGCGCCGAT
>JAOZJV010000675.1 GCA_029935695.1 Candidatus Krumholzibacteriia bacterium
CCATGAATTGAACGCCAAAGTTATCATCGGGGCCGCTGCGCACAGCCACTTCTTCAACCACAACAACGGCGGTATGGGTGACTTCCTCCACGCGCCAGCGCCAAAACACAATGGCCGCTGTTAACAGCACCAGGGCTGCCATTATTAAAATCAGTCGGCGCAGATTATCTGGAAAATCTCCTCGCCGCATTTGATAGACAACCAGGCCACACAGAACCCACACAAAGAGAACCAGGATCAGGGACCACTGGCCGAGAGTTAAGGCAAACACCAGGGCCACAAACTGAGCGATAAAGAGCGGCAGCTGGGTGTTGGTCAATTCGAGATCGGTAATGCCGCCACGCACCCATGCCAGGTTGTCGCGAATATCCTGATCCCGGGGCGCCAGTTGTTGTGCCCGCAGATAATTGACCACGGCAAAGCCCAGCTCTCCACGTCGGGCATGGGTGTTGCCCAGATTGAAAAAGAGGTCGGGATCCTGCACACCGAGAGATTCGGCCTGCCTGTACAATTCCAGGGCGGTGTCCACTTGCCCTTCGGTATAAGCCTGGTTGGCTTCAGCCATGAGGCGGGCAGGATCGGTGGCGGCCTGGGCCTCGGTCATGCTCAACGAGGCCACTGCCAGCAGCAGAACCATCAGCGAAGAAACCTTAAGTCCCCTGCCGGGGGCTTTTTTCATCACTTGTTGATGCAGCCGGCCCAGGATTTCTTTCACTTCTTCAAAAAGTTGACCTTCTTCATCAGCCAAAGCACTGCCACCGTAACGGGCAACATCGCAGGATTCGAGAATTTCTACCAGTCTTTGTCCATCCTGGGACAAGTCTGCTCCATCAGTGAATTCCTGGACACGGGCACCATCAACGGAGGCCGCTGAACGATTGGTGCAGTCGGCCACAAATCCCGTGATGGACCGGGCCAGACGATCCAGAGGTTGAGAATTTTCATGGAGGCTTTCCTGGCCATCCATCACCATCAAAGCCCGGCTCAGAGCTTTTGCTTTAAGCAGAAAAACCGGATCCTCCTGCTGCCGCATGAGCAGGTATCGCTGGATCGCCAACAATAGGACGGGCAACAACAAAGCACCCCACCACAGTGGATTTCGAATCATGACACTGCGGCCCATGCTCAAATGGTCCGGAACATTGTGGATGAAAACCAGATCCTGTCCCAAACGGGAAACTTCACTGCGCAGGAAACCGGAATCTTCCTGCTGGGCAAAGGGGTGATCACTGGGAGTGACCATCACCGGACGCACTGCAGCATTGGTGATTCGGTACTTTCCAGTTCGGCTGTCAAACCAACTGAGCGAGACCTTGGGAAGATTCAGACGGCCTTCCTGCTCAGGCACAATGATCGTCTCGAGGGTGACCTGTCCAATCAACCGCTTCTTTTCAATGGTGGTGCGGAAATCATTGCCGGCATCGTGAATACGGGCATTGTCCAGAGAGGGAAGATTCAACCCCTCAAAACCTTTGAGAAAAGCATCAGAAACCAGCCGCACCCGAAAATCGATGGGCTCTGCCCGGGGGACGGAATCTCGATTGGTTGTGGCGGTCAGGCGAATATGGCTGGCCACCAGCCCGGAAAAATCGTCCGGTTTGCCTGGGGGTAATTGTTTCACCTGAATTTGCAAGGGCTCGGTCCGCAAAGTCCGTGGCCCCTGGCGACGACGGCTGCTGAAAAATCGATCCAACCCCTGGTCCGGAAAAGAAAGCTCAGCGGGATCGATGGTCAATTCTCCGGCGTGAGTGGGAAAAATAGCGTAACGAATTTCCGTCACATTGTAAGCCCGTCCACCCACGGTGGTGCGGTAGTCCTGCTGGGCACCAAGGCTTTCACGCCAGAAACCTGGAGTGCGAGGAGCCGTGAACTGGGGCTGGTTCCAGGGATTGACCCGGTGGTAATATTTGAACGTGAGAATGACCTGTTGGCCAACCCAGGCCGTTTTGATGTCCGTTTCCAGAGTGATGAAAATATCATCCCCGGATCGACCTCCTGCCGAAGACGTCCCGGATGCTGGCTGCTTTCTTTCAGATGCCAGCTGGGGCACACGGTTTCCGCTCACCGAGGGCGGGATGGACTTGGATGCCGCAGATACGGAGATATCTATGGGGTCTGTTTCACAGGAAGAAGTCCCGTCACTGACACTGACGGGACCAATGATGAGCTGCCCCTTCTTCAGGGTTTGCAGATAAATTATTTTGCTGATAGTAACGCTGGATTGGCCGTTGATGCTGGACTGGCTGCGACTGGACGTGGTGCCGGCTACAGAAA
>JAOZJV010000138.1 GCA_029935695.1 Candidatus Krumholzibacteriia bacterium
CTTTTTCAGCACGTAATAAGGATAACGCTTGTTTTTTCTTTTCTTCAGTCTGAGACCATTTTGGGCTGTCGGGTTCTGATGAGCCCTATGTTCTGGGCGAAGATTATGTCTTCCGCGGATTCACTGGAGCGGGCAATATTTCGGCACCAGTGGTTTTCTGCGGTTATGGTCTCAGTTTTCCTGACCGGGGGTATGATGATTATTCCGGTGTGGACGTGGAAGGTAAAATCGTCCTGGTGTTCAAGCAGGGACCAGGCTGGAAATTGGCTGATGATGAGGGATGGCATGGCATGTTCAACCCTCGGCTCAAGGCCAACACGGCAGCTGCCCATGGGGCGTTGGCGGTGTTGATGGTTTCCAAACCCAACGATAAAAACCCCCAGCCTCTGATTGGCAGTGTGATGCATGGAGATGGAAAGCACACCCTGAATATTCCCCAATTGCAAATCAGTCAAGAAGTGGCTGCTGAACTTTTGAATGGGGCAGGTCTGGATCTTTCTGATCTCCAGACTCGCATCGACAAGGATCACAATCCTGTATCAGCCTCTTTGGATCTTGCTGTGGATCTGAAAGTTGAAACCCGTTACCAGCCCCAGGCCGAAACCTGGAACGTTGTGGGTATCCTGCCTGGCAGTGATCCTGATCTGAGCACGGAATACCTGGTCATCGGCGCTCACCTCGACCATGTGGGGACCCAGACCGGCAAGGCCTTGTTCCCTGGAGCCAATGACAATGCCTCAGGATCAGCGGCAGTCATGGAAATTGCCGAGGCCTTTATGCGCTCCGGGCATACACCGCCCCGGACGGTGGTTTTTATTCTCTTCTCAGGAGAAGAACAGGGGCTGATTGGCAGCCAGTACTATGCAGACCATCCGGTTCGCCCCCTGGATTTGACCGTGGCCATGATGAACTTTGATTGTGTCGCCCATGGGGACAGTATCCGGATTGGTGGAGGCAAATCGGCGCCCCTGCTTTGGGGCCATACTCTGCAGTTGGATGCTGTTGCACAAAATCTGATGATACCGGGCACCTGGGCTGGTGGTGGAGCCGATGCCGCACCCTTTTTTAACAAAGGGCTGCCCACTTTGTATTTTGTGACGACCAACAGTTATACCCACTTGCACCGCACCAGCGACAAGGTTGAAACCTTGAATGGTGATTTGTTTGAAGCGATCACGCGGTTGGGATACCGGACTGCGGCCTGGGTGGCCGATGGCAGTTATCAGCGGGAAATGTTGATCGACTAATTTCCCCAAAAAAGGAAGGCCCCTACTGGGGCCTTCCATACAATGATCCTGAACCACTATTTCTTCTTAATATTGCCCAGACCGCTGACACTGGTGTTTGTATCTTCGGGATCCCCGTAATAAGTAAGATTGCCTACTCCGGAGATGCGTCCCCGAAGAGAATCTTCAGCATACACCTCGGCGTTGCCGGCTCCGGAGATATTCACTTTAACATTTTTAGCTTTCAGGTCGGTGGTGTCAACATCACCGGCTCCACTGATTTTGATGTCCAGCTTGTCCACCTTTCCGTCCATTTTCAGATCGCAGGCACCGCTCAGGCGGAAGGTGAATTCGTGGTCATCGAAATCGGAAATATTCAAATCACACGCCCCGTGAACACTCACTTCTTCCAGGGTTTTGACCACAATTTTAATAAGGCAGTCATCACTGGGTTTGCAGCTGCGTCCCCAGTCCAGATCCAACCATCCACCTTTGACTTTGGCTTCAAAAATTTCCCAGAGATTGTCATCAATGGTGACTTCTACTTTTTGTTTGTTGCCAAAGCTGACTTCCACATCAAAGGCTCCGCCCACTTCAAGAGCACGGAATTCTTCCAGACTCAGCTGACGGGTTTCCATCTGACCGGAGCCCTTCTCGCCTGAGGAAAAGGAAAAGGCGGCAGCCTGAGTGGCTACCAGCAGAACGATCAAGGCAAGAGCGACGGGCAGAAACTTTTTATTCATGGGCAGCCTCCTGGACGTGTTGATGCATCGGGGTTGCATTCATGACGTGTGTCGGCATGAAAAGGTTGGAAATTAATCGACCTTTTTTATTCAGCTGGTTGAATTTTGATGACGGAATTGTTCAAGAGTTTGGCTTCGTCAGCGGCAGCCAGTTTGTTGACACGCATAATGGCGTGCAGTCCATCAACATAGGCTTGTCCACGTTCGCTGTACTTGTCCAGGGTGCGGGCCAGCTCGTATCCAGTGGGTTGGCGACCTTCGGTGCGAATTTTAGCGCGCAGGGTGCGCATGCGGGTGTAGGCCCGGTGGGTGTTGAGGTTGCGGGCGTAGGCCCTGACAGCATCCAGAGGTGTTTCAAAAGCAGCCAGACCATAATTGCCCAACTCAGTGCGTTGCTGTTTGGGTTTGATGCCCTTGCCGGAAAAATCCCACTGACCGAACAGTGAATTTCCCAGGAGGGCAAACCGTGATGTACCCCAGCCACTTTCTTCGGCGCCCTGGGCCAGAGCCAGGCTGGGAGGGATGATATCCACCCGGCTTTTCAATTCCTGCAACTGCTCGGGGGTAATTTTGGTCTCGTCTTTTTTGATCACTTTGTATTTTTGAGCCATGGCGAGCAGAGTTTGGTGTTCAGTTGAGCCGGCATCAGCGGTGGTGGTGGTGGCGATCAGCTTATTCAGTTCATCCTGTTCCAGAAGAATCAATTCATTGGATCGTAAAATCACTGGTGCCAGGAGACGAAAAAAGATCTCTTTCTTTTTGGCCACGGTGATTTTGTTGGATTCTGTTTTCCAACGACTGGGGATGTTGGTCATGTAGATGCGGGGAATCTCACGGATTCCCTGTTGCCAGGCTTCGGCAGTGTATCCCAGGGAATCAAAAATCTTGAAGATGTCTTCGGTGGAACTGGAGGTGATTGTGCGCACGGGCAGCTCGCTTTCAAGGGGAGCACCGGCGCTGCTGGTCAAAGGATTGATCGACAGGATCAACAAAAGGAAGATAACGGGGAAACGATTCATGTGGCCAGTATCACTCTCTGAAAATCTTGTGGGGGGGGATATGGAAAACCCCGAGCCGAAGCCCGGGGTTTTCCAAGGAGAAAATCCTTATCCGGTTGGATTAGAACTTTGTAGCCATACCCCAGGAGATGCCATAGGGGGCTTCGCCGACGTCAGAAGCACCAATGGTGGAACCGTGACCGGGGCCACCCACGCCGTGAGCGGACAGATCACCATTCATGGTCATGGCGTACTGTACGTACATGTAGGTCTTCTGACCCAGTTGCTTGTCCACACCGAGAGCCAGCAGAGCGTAATCATCATCGTCAGCATCGGTGTTAGGGTCAGCCATGTAGTAGGCAGCCTTGACGCCGTAGACTTCGGTGAAGTCGAATTTGGCTTCCAGGCCGAAGGTCTGAGCGGAAGCGTCAGCAACGCCACCAACATCAGCCAAGGTCTGGAACAGGCCAGCAACAGCGAATGTACCAAAATCGTATTTGGCGGTAGCGCGGATACCAGTCTGTGCTTCGCCATAAACGATGGCTTCAGGATCGGTGTCATCCATGGCGAAACCCTTGTTCAGCATTTCGTAAGCAACACCCACGTACAGGGCGTCTTTGCTGTAAGCGGCGGAGCCACTGAAGGCAGTCATGTCTTCTTCGGCACCGAGGGGGCCTTGATCCAACATGTAACCCAGCACAACGCCGAAGCCACTCATGTCAGGAGAAGCATAAACAACGACGTCTTGCAGACGGCGATCCCAGCCCATGGTGGTCTGGCGGAAGTCACCAATTTCATCGAAGAAGAAGGTGGCTTTGCGACCGATGGTCTTGAAGGGGGTGTCGTGGATACCATAAAGGAAGGTACCCCAGCTGCCGTTCAGGCCCAGGTAACTGTTACGTTTGACCAGGGTGTCGGCGCCTTTTTGAGCCAGGTTGATGCCACTTTCAAATTGCCAGATGAAAGTCAGGGCTTCGGAGAGTTCTTTGGAACCCTTGAAACCAAAGCGGGAACTGTTGTTGGCCATCACGATCTGGCTTTCATCACTGTCACTCACCATATCGATGGAAGTGTGAAGTTTGCCGTAGATCTTGTAGGCATCTTCTCCAGCCAGAGCAGCGCCGGAAACCAGAATGGTAGCCAGAACCAGCAAAGCAATCATTTTCTTGGTAAACAAAGTTGGACCTCCTTGAAAATCCACTGGGGTGTTTTCGAAAGGCGAACCTTTCGAAACTTCAATGTCCCCGCACGGGGTCATCGAATCTCTTGTTGCAACAGACCGTAATGCCCGAGGCAACAAATCCTAGCCACACAGTGATGGCGTCTCTTTCCATGAGTTCAGGTTGTGAGGACATCCTCGATGCGCCTACAAACCGGAATCATGCACAGAAAAACCCGTGAGACCTTCTTATTCGATCAAGTTGACCGAGGGTGAAGGCCCGGGGGGCTTCCTGCGATTTTGATATCAGCCTGCATTCGCTCTTCCCCTGGGCTGCTTCAATCCCTATTCTCACAGGTATGGAAGCTACCAGGTTGGATCGAGGTTTGCCTGAATGTTCTCCATATCTTCAAAGAACATCCGGACACAACCAGTGCCTAGCCGCATTTTCAGTGGAACTGGACATGTCTGTCAACATGTTATTTCCACAAAAATTTACCAGTGTCAGTGGCAAACGGCTTTCAAGCGCCAAAGAGTAAACTTTTTTATATAAAGTTCAACTAATTTCTCACCCATTATGACAGGTGTTTTTCATTTGATTTTTGTGTCATAAACGATCTTTTAGTTCATAGCTGAAGAGGTCGGTATTAGTGTGTACGGGAAACAGGTTTGTGCCGGGTGATGAAAACGCCTCCTAAAGGCCTAAAAATCGAGAGCAAAGGTCACAACAGAATGGAAAAATCAGGAATGAAAATTTTACTGATCCTACTCCTTTTGCTTTTTCCCGTTGAAGCATTGTGTGGGGTTCAGATGGAAACAGTTTTTGAATTATCTGATGGAAACAAAACACCAACCTATGACGAAACGTTGACCTGGCTCGAAGAGTTGGCTGCCACCAGTGAGTTTTTGAAATTTGAATCTTTTGGGACAAGTCCCCAGGGCCGCAGCTTACCAGTCATCATTGCCAACAAGGACAAACAGTTCCGCCCGGCGCAGCATCAGAACCGCCAGGACGACGTGGTGCTCCTGGTCCAGGCTTGCATTCACGCAGGGGAAAGTTGCGGCAAGGATGCGGGTATGTTGCTTCTGCGAAAGCTGGCCACCGATTCTCGCACCCGGGAACAACTGCTGGACAAGGTGACGCTGCTTTTCATCCCGATTTTCAATGTGGATGGCCATGAGCGATTTGGGCCATATGGCCGCATCAACCAGAACGGTCCAGATGAAATGGGGTGGCGGGTTACGTCCACCAACCAAAATCTGAACCGGGATTTTTTGAAAGCCGATACTCTTGAAATGCGCGACTGGTTGAAGTTGTACCAGAAATGGCAGCCGGATTTTTTGATCGACATCCACAGCACCGACGGAGCCGACTACCAGTACGCCATCACCTATGGTCTTGAAATCCATGGCAATATGGATCCGGGCCTCACGGATTGGACCATCTTATACAGGGACGCCATGAATGCCGCCATGGTTGATGCCGATTTTCCCATGGCGCCATACGTCTCATTTCGCCAGTGGCACGACCCGCGCAGTGGGCTGGAAACCTGGACAGCCGGTCCCCGTTTCAGCCAGGGTTATGCGGCCATTCAAAACCGACCGGGCCTGCTGATTGAAACTCACATGTTGAAAGATTACTCCACCCGGGTGAATGCGGCTTATCGCCTGGTGGTGGAAACCATGAGTCACTTGAACCAGGAGGCTGCAGGGCTGCGGCAGTTGGTTCTGGATGCCGATGCCCGGGCAGCCAGCCCGGCTTTTCGGGAGGAACCTTTTGCTCTCAGTTTAAAGCTCAGGGGAAGCCATCGTCCTTTTGAATTTTTGGGGGTTTCCTACGAAAAGGTGACCAGCGACATCACCGGTGGGGACTGGTTCCGGTTCAGCGATCAACCCGAGACCATGATGATTGAATTGTATGAGGAAATGCAGCCGGATCAAACGGCTCGGTTGCCCGAAGCTTATTTGGTGCCGCCGCAGTGGACAGTGATCATTGACCGGCTGCAAATGCACGGCATTGAGTTCAGTCGTTTGGCCGAGGCCACGGAAGTGGAAGTTCGCAGCTGGCGCCTGCAGGATCCCAAGTGGCAGGAAAATTCTTATGAAGGCCATCATCCCGTCAGTTTTGAAATGAACCCTTTGCAGGAGAAACGGATTTTTCCTGCGGGAACCGCGGTGGTGGATATGAACCAGCGAGCTTCCCGGGTGGTGGCTCATTTGCTGGAACCGGTGGCGCCTGATTCCATGGTGCGCTGGGGTTATCTGGATGCCATTTTTGAGCGGGTGGAATATGTGGAGTCTTATGTGATCGAGAACATGATCAGGGAAATGGTTGCCGACCGGCCTGAATTGCTGGAAGAGCTGGAGCAGAAAAAACAGGAGGATCCGGAATTTGCCGGGAATCCCTGGGCTATTCGTTACTGGTTTTATGAAAAAACGCCATATTACGATCAGCGGGTGGGGGTCTATCCTGTGGGTTTGCTTGATCATAGAGAAATCATGAGAAATTTTAAACTTTCAGAATAACATGATGAAATCTTTAAATTATGTGGAAATAGGGAATAAACTGGACAAAACAGGGAAAAAATATTGCAAAAAGGGATTGTAATATGATAGGCTCCTTGGTTCGAGGGGTTTTTCCAGGTGTAGGGCCAGTTTGTCTGGTTGGGGATACTGGGCGCGAATAAGAAATCCCAAGCAACTTCCTGAAGGACGCCAATCCCACATTTGGCTGCACTAATTTCGCAAACGCCTGTGCAATAGCGAGTTATTTAGACTGTTTTTGTTGTGCAGGCTTTGTGTGGTAACGGGATTCACCTGTTACTCTCTGTTATTCATTTTCCTCTGGAGGGGAACCATGAAAAAGTTTGTTATCGCTTTGCTGGCTGTCATGATGGTCACCGGCGCTGTTTATGCGTCTGATAAGCCTGAACTCGAGAAGCCCGTGTTGCCTGTGGACATGAATGTTGACATCAACGAAGAAGAGCCCAATGACGATTGCGACACGACAAATTATATCACAGCTGGTGATAATTACAGTGCTGCCATCGATCCTGCTGGCGACGTGGATTACTTTGAAGTGTTCTACCCTGCCGGTGGCATGGTGACCTTTGAAACACATCCTGGTGATGTTGGTGATACCAAAATGTATCTGTATGCTGATGATTGCACCACCGAACTGGCTTACAATGATGACGGTGGTGCTGGTTACTACAGCCTTATCGAATTCGAACTGGCCGCTGACACCACTTACTATGTTGTCGTCACCGGTTACAGTAGCAGCTACGAGGGTACCTATTTCCTGACCATGGAAGCCGCTGATCCTCCTTGTCCTGCTCCTGAAAACAACACCTGCGAAGGCGCTCTCGCTTTGACTTTCGGCGAGATCATCACCTTCAACAACTGTGGCGCAACCAACGATTACAGCGCTCCTTCCGGTGGCTGCACTGGTTACACCACTAACGGTATCGACGTGGTGTACTACGTGGACCTTGTGGAAAACCAACAGTTCACCGTTTCCGCTGAGACCAGTTATGACAACGCCATTTACCTGGTGACCGATTGTGCTGACGTCGAAAACACCTGTGTTATTGGTTCCGATTCCACCACCAATGGCCTTGAGGGTTTTGTCTTTGACGCTGCTGATGCCCCTGGTCGTTACTTCCTCATCCTTGATGGTTACAGCTCCGCTGGCTACGAAGGTGACTGGGAAGTTATCACCGATGGTGTGGTTGCCACTGAGGCTACCAGCTGGGATGGCCTTAAGAGCCTGTACCGGTAAATTATCGGGTTGAGAAATACTCTCTGTGAGGGTTTCCGCGGTTGTGCCTTAATTTGGCGCAGCCGCGGTTTTTTTCGTAGGGAGTGTGTTTGAAAGTGGGCGCCAGAAGCCAATTGGGGACAGGTCATTTGGGGAAAATGGAGAAGGGTTGATGAATTGTGTTGTTTTCAGGGAATTTTGAGGGTATGGAGATTGCTGTTTGTTGTTGGTGTTTGAATTGAGGGAGTGTAAACGCAAAGGGGTTTAGGATGGGATTGGATTCTTTGAACAAGATTTTATTTGTCGGTTTCCTGGTTGTGGCAATGGTGTTTGGAGCAGGGTGTTTCGATGATTCAAGTTGTCCGGAACCCGAGTCGGGTACTGTTCAGGT
>JAOZJV010000676.1 GCA_029935695.1 Candidatus Krumholzibacteriia bacterium
GCAAACAGGGTCACCGAAAGTTTCGGTGACCCTGTCATTATACCAAATTTTACCGGCGCAGTCGAACCGGCTTTAAAATTCCCCGAGTAGGAACAGCGGGTATTGTTATTTCCTGACTGTATCGCGCCGACTATCTCTCAATTCCAATATGCTCAGAATCCTCTATCCCAAAACAGGGGTTAGCCGGACTCGTGATGTCGATAACCTGAACTCCGTACACTCCATCGGCGACGAAGATATGATCCCCCAACACCTCAACAGCAGTGGCAAAGCCTGGAGTATCCAGGCTTCCTGACAAGTGCAGGTAATCGCCGTAGTTTATGCAGTTGCCAACCCTCAGAAGCTACTGTTCATATCGTAGCCTACATAACGATTCTCGTATCGTAACATCTCAAACTCCAAAGCAAGAGCAAAGTACCTCGAAAAGCCAAGTTCAGCTTCCAGAAAATAACCAGGAACAGAGGGAACTTCATATGGGCCATCCGCAAATACATAAACCCCTGGAGATAGCTGAAAATAGGCCTCACTCCCTGGCTCCAAAGGTGTTCGCCACAAACCTTTGAGGCCCAACCGAGGGACGTTTTCGTCAAAGGCGAAGTGAAGCCCGCCACCGAAAGAGGGTTTTGTTCGGTCACATTTCAGCCCAAAAAAATCCAAAGTGACCAGATAGTTTGTCTTGCCACTGCCCTCGATATTGGTATTGAGAGTCTTGAAAACCCCAACCTGAAAATTAGGACAAAATTTTGAGGGCTCACTTGAAACCTCACTCAATTCTCCCGATGACTGGTTGTGGCTCCCCGCGGGTGATTCCTGACTCAGCCCTGGTGTGACCAGACCAAATCCAAACACCAGCGAACTCAAAATCAGAAATATTTTCATGGCTTTCCCCTTTGAAATAATTACCCCAACCATTTTCCCATTCCCCTCGGTGAAGCGGATGGGAAGCTGCAGGCTCTCCTCACAAAGACCACAAAACGTGCCTCTCTTTAAAAAGAAATATTCTTACTGCACAAAGACGTTGATAACTATGAGTTACTTGGCTGAATCGGTTCTGAATATGCCGCCTTCTGAGTTTGCAGGTGGGCGGCGTTGTTTGTTTCTTCGTACAGTTGTGATCACAAGATTAGACGGGTAATTAATCTACAACTTTATGAGGCAAAACTTGAGCCTCTGCTAATAAAGGAAATCGACTGTACGATCCCAGGGCAGCAGAAGCCACAATGAGCCAATGCCAACCGACAACGGTCTTGGGCTGGACGATTGTCAAACTGCTCCGCCATCGGGCGTGGATTTGTGACAGAATCACCCAAAGGAACCCCTTTTCACGACAAACAAGACTTTCCTTATCCGCGATGTATTCATTCAGTATTGACAAATCTCGATTTTTGTGGTATAGTGTTATTTCAGTCAAAGGTAGAGTAAAAAGATCTTATAAAGACAGATTGACGGTAACCGACAATAGTTGCCAAGGAGCAATAGACCATGAAAAAACCATACCAAAAACCAGTGCTCAAAACACACAAAATTGAGCTAGGCGTCTTTGGTGACTACGGCAATGGAGGCGGCGGAAAAATCGACCCCTCCCCTGTCGACATCATCAGAGACCTCCAACTCCACATGGAGTAGCTAACTCTTTGTGAAATTTCAAGATCAAAAAAAGAACCAAATAATATTGGTTCTTTTTTTGAATTAAATATCCTACTATTTCCCTAGATTCTCAGGCCTCCCCCACCATCTCTTCCTCCAAAGCCCCTCCATCCAAAGCCCTAAACAACGATATCCGATGATACTTCCGATGCTTCAACGGCACCCAAAAATCATGCCTCTCCCTCGGACTCAACTCCCCCCAATGCACTCCCAAAAAATTCGTCAGCGCCCCTGTCGCCTCCAAATACCTCACCAAAACCTCACCAAATGGCAATTGTGATACTTTCTCCAATGCCCTACCACTACTCTCCTCAAAATTCACCAGCGGCCTGGGATCCAAACATGCCTTATCCAACTTATTAGAGAAAAATTCCACCGTAAAGTTATCCCAAAAGGCAATATGCCCCAGTGTCTCCTTAAAACTCAACTCCCCATCCGCCCCCTTAACGTCCCGCACTTCCTGGGGACACCGCGCCAGGCGCTCCCTCAACAGCCGATCCTCCTCCATAATAGCATCAACAAGCATTTGCCAATTGTTCATTCTCCCCGTCACTTTCCGGCGAACCAAGTGTTTTCCTTGTCTCCAGTCAGGCCATTCTTTATTAAACCACCAATCTCACCCCGGT
>JAOZJV010000677.1 GCA_029935695.1 Candidatus Krumholzibacteriia bacterium
AGCAAAGAATGATTTTTGAGATGGATTCTTCGTTTTATTGGTTTATTCGCACAACGGGACGGAGTTTTGTGTCGGTGGCCAGCGGGCTGCTGTGTTGACAAGCACTGGAGCTCCCAATTCGCAATTTTCCCGGATTTATGTTAGGGTGTGATCAGATTCTACTTTTTCCTTGGAGGATACCCATGAAAAATTTGGTAATCACGTCGTCCCTCGTCATGACTGTCCTCATCCTGCTCCCCATTTCCGCCAACGCAGAATGCTCCATCAACGGTAACATCAGTGTTGAAACCTGTGACCATGCCCTTGGCATGTATTGCTACACTCTGGATGTGACCTGGGATATGGACAGCCCCCACGGCCTGAGCCACTTCGACCTCCTTGTGGACGGCGAAGCCGGAACCTGCACCTGTGATGATATTGACCAGTACATCGCCTTCGATGTCATCGGTGGCTCGTCTGATGGTGAAGGAGGCTGCACGGTCAACTACGATGCTGAGCTGGCCTGCAATGGGGACCCCAGTATTGGCATGGGTGGAATCATGTTCAAATTTGAGCCGGAAGAAGGCGAATGTGAGCCGGGCCCCACAGGCAGCGGGTCATTTTTCTTCTATTCTGATCTGGAAGGTGTTCCGGTGGATGAGCAGTCCGTCACCCTGGTGGACAAGGCAGCACAGGAATTTTGCACAGGCACGCTGACGGGTGTGTTCCCGGGTTTGGAATGTGATCCGGTGACGACTGTTAAGCGGCCTTTTGACTCGCTCAAGAGCGTTTACCGCTAGCTGAATCAAAATACAACATTGGCCCGGGCCGCCCGGGCCAATTTCAAACTCTCCCCATTAGCATTCAGCCTTCATTATTTCACTTCATGAGTCCCGTCAATACCCAGCAGATCATAAGGCGGCACACTGAAATTTTCCTGGAATAAAGTGACGGCAACGAAGATGTAAGCAACAAATCCCAAAACAATCAGCACCTGAAATTTTGAGGTTTTCTGAATATCCTGCTTATCCTTAACTTCGCAAACTTCGCCCGGGCAATATTGGGCTTTTTCTTTGTAAATGAGTGAATACATCTTGCAACCGATGCAAATACCAAATGCCGTTTCAAAGAAAAGAAAAATTAGGCAAATGAGGCAGATGATACCGGTAATGGGACTGTAGGAATTGACCACAACCTGCAGGGCAAACATGACGACCGCCAGAACAATTCCAATAACCCAGGCAAACTTTTTCTGCTGAGCGCCCACATATTCAGGAACCTGATTTCGGACAATCAGCCTGCCGATGATCAGCGAAGGTGCAAACCGGGGACTGACCAGAACACGGATCAGAATATCAGTGAGAAAGATGATGACAGCATACTTCAGCAATAAAAAATTATTAGTCAAAATCACAACCATGATGGAGATAAACATCATTAGAAACAGAATCCCCGAGGCGGCCCTGATTTCCCGCTCATTCAGGACCGGAATGTCATACCCTGCAACGTCTTCCCCAAATTTGAAGATCTTACTCATTTTTTTGTTTCCCTCTCTTTAAACGTAATTCCATGCTCATTTCTGAAACTCAAACGAATTCACTAGGACTTTGTTCCGAAAAACATCCCTGCACTGGAAGAATTAGAACCCTGAAATAACAATCAGTAGGGATTTGTCTAACCAGATTTTCCATTTGGTCATCAACAAGGAGAAGGACTCCCCTGTTCAATCGCAATGCCGATAAGCCGCCCCCATGACCTCCTGAACAGTCACCCCTGCAGAGATCGCACATTGCCGGCAATCCTCATACTCAGGGATTTTCCTGACAGCTCCAGAAGGCAACGTCACGCACTTCACCCGAATTTCACCAAAATTCGTGTGAACCGTCTCAAATGTTCTTTTGAGAACCGTCCGATCGACCCGCCAGTATCTCAACCCAATAGTGGTTGTTTCATCGAGAATAATATCCTTCAAAGCCTGCAGATTTTCTTCCGGACACAACACTTCCAGGCAATGTCCCGGACGCCCTTTTTTCATCATCAAAGGTGTTAAGCTCAGATCCAAAGCCCCGTTTTCCAGTAATAACTCCTGAAAATGTATCCCCAGCAATTCACCCGAAATATCATCCAGATTGGTTTGAATTACAAAAATCTGATCAGCGCCGGAATCATCGGCGGCTGATGATTCACCCAGCCCAATGCGCAGACAGTTCGGCTGATCGAAATCACGCTCACCGGCTCCATATCCGGAAGCTGTCATGTTCAGGACAGGAACCGTCAAACCCGGGTTAAGGG
>JAOZJV010000139.1:0-2550 GCA_029935695.1 Candidatus Krumholzibacteriia bacterium
TGAACTGTGATCTGAGTGTTCTGAGGGTTAAAGGGGAAGAGCTGCTTTACTACAAAATTGATGAAAGCCACCATGAGGTGTCCATCCCCTGGGGCGCAGGTGAGAAAATCATCATCGTGCTGACCAACCGCGAGGTTAAAGGGGCATTCACGGTGAGTGTGCTCGGCCCACCCAAGGAGCAGAACCACGCATCCTACAGTTATTCAGTGAATCGGGCATTGGAAGCCTACTCCTCTGGCCAGCGCCTGCAGGCCAGTGATTTGTGCCGGACCGCTTTGCGGGAAGACTCTGACGATGGTGTAGCCAAGGTCCTGCTGGCTGGTTTCCTGCTTGAAGGCAATGACTATGCTGAGGCGGAAGTCATGATTGATGAAGCCCTGGACAGCGATCTGCCCCCCGATATGCAAACCCTGGCTGAAGTTCTGGCCAAGGAACTGGAAGCCCGACGCGCGCCCTTACCCAGATCCGTGCGCAAGGGATTGAGCAAGGCCGAAGAGGCTCTGGGAAAAAACCATCCCCAGGATGCTCTCGATGTGTGCGACAAGGTGCTGGCAACGGAAAAGAAACTCTCAGCCAGTTCCCTGGCCCGGTTTCATGTGTTGCGCGGCCGTGCGCTCAAGGCTCTCGGCAGGAACTTTGAAGCGGTGGATGCCTTTACCCAGGCACTGAACAGTGATCGCTCCAAGGCAGCCCAGGCTCTTGCCTATTATCATATGGGCACCTTGTTCCTGAAAATGGACAACCTGAAACAGGCCGAAGGGGCGTACACCATTGCTTTGGAATACGGTCTGCCCACAGGTCTTGAAGTTCAGGCTCGGGAAGATTTGCAAATGATCAACGACAGACTCGACAGTGATCGTGGAATTAAATAGCCGGAATTGCCGCTGGCCAACAGAAAGTCGATGCTTTTGAAATACCGCCCAGAGTGCCTCCATTTTCGTGGTCATGTGCCTTGTGTTCCCCATAAAGACAAAGGGGTGCATTGCGAGGATTGTCCTGATTTTGCTCAGCGACAGGGCCGCATTCTGCTGATCAAGCTGGGAGCAGCGGGAGATGTGATCCGCACCACGCCTTTGCTGGAACCGCTGATGCAGCAATACCCTCAGCATGCCCTGACCTGGGTGACGGACTTTCCTGAACTGGTGCCAGCCCTGGTGCCGGACCGCATGGCCATGACTCCGGAAAACCTGCTCTGGTTGCGCCATACCCACTTTGATCTGGTGATCAATCTGGACAAGGATCGCCAGGCCTGCGCTTTGGCTGCGGAGGTATCGTGTGACCAGCGTTTGGGCTTCACTCTGGGTGCCGATGGAATGTGCGTGCCCTGCACCGAAGGCCTCTCTCCTGAGATGGCCCAGGCTGCCAGAGATAAATTTCTCACTGGTCTTTTTGACGATGTGAATCAAGCCTGCACGCTGACCTATCCCCAGGAAATTTTCAACATCTGCGGGTATGAATTCAAGGGACAGGAGTATGTGCTGGATCGGCCCGAATCCCTGCCGAATTTTGACTTGCCCACCGAGGGAAAAATCATTGGCTTGAACACCGGCGCGGGTGGCCGCTGGACCAGCCGTCTGTGGCCGGAATTGTATTGGGAAGAATTGGCAAAAAAGCTGAAGGCTTCGGGCTTCGTGGTCCTGCTGTTGGGTGGCCCCCAGGAAGATGCCAAAAACAAACGCCTGGCCCATGCCGCCCAGGTCCATTATCTCGGACATTTTGATTTGCAAACTTTCATCGGGTTGATGGATCAGTGCGAGCTGGTGGTCACGGCCGTGACCATGGCCATGCACATCGCCCTGGGGTTGGGCAAAAAGCTGGTCTTGTTCAACAATATTTTCAATCCCCACGAGTTTGAACTTTATGGCCGTGGTGTTCTGATGAAACCCAAGCAGGATTGCACCTGTTTCTTTCAGCCCCGTTGCCAGAATGAACATTTTTGCATGGAAACTCTGTTGCCGGATCAGGTGACCTGGGAAGTGAAATCACTGTTGGGGCAGAAATGAAACTGGCTTTTTTAGGACCGGCGCCTCCTTTCCGTGGTGGCATCGTCACTTATTACGCCATGCTCTCCAGGGTCTTGCAGGAGCGTGGCCACTCGGTTTTCTGGGCCTCTTTTCGCAAGCAATATCCCGGATTTCTTTTTCCCGGCAGTGAGCAGGAGGGTGAAACAGCGGCCTGGCTGAAACAGCCCAATGTGCCGAATTTCGTGCCCTGGTCTCCCTGGACCTGGTGGAAAGCGGCCAAAAGCCTGGAGGACGAAGCGCCGGATGCGGTGGTTATCAAGTATTGGTTGCCGTTCTTTGCTCCCGGTTTCTGGGCTGTCACCTGGCTGCTGCGGCGACGCACTCAAATCCGGGTCATCTATCTGCTGGACAATGTGATCGCCCACGAAAAATATCCCTTTGCGAATTTTCTGACGCGTCTGGCTTTGGGTAATGGGAACGCCTTCATTGCCCAGAGTGATCAAGTGCGCAAGGACCTGTTCACGGTGCTGCCTGAAACCAACCCGGACAAGGTGATCACTGCGCCCCATCCAGTGTATGATTTTGG
>JAOZJV010000139.1:2560-8242 GCA_029935695.1 Candidatus Krumholzibacteriia bacterium
CGATCGCCGGACCAGGGCTGAAGCCCGCCAGGTCTTAAACCTGCCGGAGAATGTGCACCTGGTTCTGTTTTTTGGTTTTATCAAGGCTTACAAGGGCGTCAATGTGCTCATCGATTCGGCCCGTCATCTGCGACAGGAATTTGGTGAAGATTTGCGGGTGTTGATTGTGGGAGATATTTACGGCGAGAAGCAGTCTTACCTGGACCGGATCAAAGCATCCGGTGGCGCGGATATCATCGATCTGGTGGATGGCTTTGTGCCCGATGAAACCGTGGAAGACTATTTCCTGGCGGCGGATCTGGCGGTTCTGCCTTACGTTTCCGCCACCCAGAGCGGCATCATTCAAATTGCCTACAATTACGACCTTCCGGTGGTGACCACCAATGTGGGTGGTTTGCCTGAAGTGGTCTTCGATGGCGGCACGGGATTCATCGTTCCCCCGGAAAATCCCGAGGCCCTGGCTGAGGCAGTGACTCGTTTCTTCCGTGAAAACAGAGCTGAAGAATTTGCCTCCAACGTGAAACTTGAAAAGAAAAAATATTCCTGGGATCGCATGGCCGAAGCTGTGGAGGCGTTGGCGACAGGAGAGGGCCCATGAGTAAGAAAATACAAGGCGATGATATCCTGATGCAGCTTTCCGCTGGCATCATTGTGCCGCTGACGGAAAAACAATGGCTGCAAATTGAAGAGTCATTTACCACAGTGGACACCATTGAAACCGGCATGAGCGGGCAAATCCAATTGCTGCGCCGCCCCATGAACAAGAGCAAAAAATTGGGCTGGGCTTTTGTGGAACAACCCAAAGAAGGCGAGCGGGTGATTCGTCCTTTCAAAAATGAAAAAGAAGCCCGCGCGCTGATCAAAGATCGCCTCGGTGCCTACGAACGCATGTGGGATGGCTGAGGCGGCTGCAAACCAGATTATTACAACTGACCGGGAGTCGGTTTTCGTGAAAACAATGACGGGTTTGGACAGATTGGTGGCCAGTGGTTTTGAAACCCTGAAGGGCCGCCGTGTTGGTTTGCTGGTGCACCCGGCTTCGGTGGATGCCAGTTTGCGTCATGGACTGGATCTTTTCCGGGATCATACGCAGGTCACGGCCCTGTTTGGTCCGCAGCACGGCATCCTCGGGCAAACCCAGGACAACATGATTGAGTGGGAGGGATACCGTGATGCCCGCACCGGTGTTCCCGTTTTCTCCCTCTACGGTGAGCACCGCAAACCCACTGCTGATATGTTGAAAGATGTGGATGTGCTGGTGATCGACCTGCAGGATGTAGGCGCCCGTTATTACACTTTTGTCTGGACCATGTTGCTGTGCCTTGAGGCATGCTCTGAAGCCGGAGTGGCGGTGATGGTTCTGGATCGGCCCAACCCTTTGGGCGGGGTCGTCACTGAAGGCAATATTTTAGACACGGACTATCGCTCTTTTGTGGGCCTGGCGCCCATTCCCATGCGCCACGGCATGACCTGCGCAGAACTGGCCCGCCTCTTTGTGCACTGGCGCGAACTGGATGTGGATCTTGAAATAATCTGGGCCGAAGGATGGAGCCGCGGGCAGGATTTTGAAGCCACCGGTTTGCCCTGGGTGCTGCCGTCACCCAACATGCCCACCACTGACACAGCCTTCGTTTATCCCGGCGGTTGTCTGCTGGAGGGAACCATGCTTTCCGAAGGCCGCGGCACCACCCGACCCTTTGAATTATTTGGCGCCCCTTATGTGGATGGCCCCAGGCTGGCAGAATACCTGTCTGGTTTGAATCTTCCCGGCGCCGTTTTCCGCCCCGTGGATTTTCAGCCGACTTTCCACAAATTTGCCGGTGAGGTTTGCGGTGGCGTGCAGGTTCATGTGACTGATCGTTCCAGCTTCAGATCCGTTGTGACGTACACCGCTGCCATCTCTTTCATCCACAAAATGTGGCCTGATGATTTTGCCTGGAAAGAACCTCCCTACGAGTACGAAGAGATCAAACTGCCCATTGATATTCTGGCCGGCGGTGAGAGTTGGCGGCGCGATGTGCAGAGCGGACGCGACCCTCTGGACATGCAGGATGACTGGCACAGCAAGCTGATGAATTTCAATATTCTGACCGAAGGGTTCCGGCATTATGGCGGTTGAGCCCAGTATTCGCGGCATGATTCTGGCCGCCGGATTCGGCACCCGTCTGGCCCCTGTCACCGATCATCTTCCCAAGCCCCTGTTGCCTGTCGCTGGCACCACTTTGCTGGACCACGCGGTGAAGCGTTTGATCGGGCAGGAATTCATGAGGTGGCCATCAACAGCCATCACCTGGGGGATATGATTGCGCAGCAGGTGGCGGGACGAAAAGATGCTGGGCGGTTTTCTGTTTTTCACGAACCGGAAATTCTGGGCACCGGTGGGGCTTTGCATGGCGCCCGCGAATTTCTGGAAGCAGCCGATCACTTTGTTGTTTTTAACGGTGATGTGCTTTGTGATGTCAATCTTACCGAACTGGTGCAGGCGCATCTGGCCCACGGTGGATTGGCAACCCTGCTGCTTGTGGACCGACCGCAATTCAATACCGTGCATGTGAATACTGGTGATTCCGTGGTTCATATTCAAGGCGCCGGGCCTCTTGAAAAAGACAGTGTCCCGGAGCATTGCCGAGCTCTGACTTATTCAGGTATTGGTGTCTATTCAACCCGCCTGCTGAATGATATCGGCCCTGGTTTTTCTTCCCTCATCACGCCCCTGGTCAATGGATTGGTCGCCGACCCCGGTTGTGTGAAAGGTTTCGTGCCGGCAGAAATTTTCTGGGATGATCTTGGTACTTTGCATCGATACCTCCGTTTGTGTGACAAAGTGGAGAGGCATCCAGCAGAATTTGGCTGGATGAATCATCAGGCAGGTGCGCCTGCGGGCCCCCTGCAGCTGAAACGGATCACCGGCCATGGTTCGGACCGAAATTTTTGGCGGTTGAAAACTCCCCAGTGGTCCGCGGTGGCCATGCAATGCCCTCAGGATGCTGCCGCCGGTGATGAGTTTCAATACCAGCTCAACATTGGCCGTTTTCTTCAGCAATACGATCTGGGATCTGCGGCTGAACTTTCGGTTGATGAAGTAAATCGCACCCTGCTGATGGAGGATCTGGGCCAGGCCAGCCTTTCCTTTCTGGCCCGAAACCCAGGCACTCCGGGTCATCTGCTGGCCGATCGTTATCGCCAGGTGGTGGACCATCTGCTGCGGCTTCAGGCCTTCACTGAAACGGCGCGATCCCAGTGCCCGCCAGCAGTTGAAAGATGTTTGGACCGTGACGTTTTATTGTGGGAAACAACATATTTCCGGGAACAATTCCTGCACGATCATTTGGGATTGAAAGAAGAAGAAACCCAACACCTGCTGCCTGAGTTTGAGGCCTTGGCCCATTGCGTTGCCAACCAACCCCTGGTGCTGCTGCATCGGGATTTTCAATCGCAAAACATCCACTTTCAAGCAGGGAAAGTTCGCCTGGTGGACATCCAGGGAATGCGCCTGGGGCCCCTTGGTTATGACATCATGTCGCTGGTGTGGGATCCTTATGTGGATCTGTCGGAGGACTTGAGAAGCGAGTTGCTGGACCGTTTTGCAGCCAGTTCCCCCCAGGACACGGATGCCGTAAAAAACATGGCCCTGGCTGCTGGTTTGCAGCGCCTGATGCAGGCTCTGGGCGCTTACGGATTTCTGGGTCACGTGAAAGGGAAACGGGAATTTCTGGACCATATTCCCCGGGGAATGGAAAACTTCGCGAAAGTGCTTGAAATGGCAGAATTTAAGGATGAAGCTTCCCCCTGGTTACCATCATCCCTGAAGTTGTTGAGGAAAATTGTGGAATCATATTTTTGATTGCAGATGTCAATTTCTATTGAAAGTCCCCTGAAGGTCTGGTAAGTTTCTAAAGCAACCTCAGGAAGGAAACCTAAATTCTTTGGAGGACCTACCCATGAAAAAACTATCGCTCGTTTTAATCCTCTGTCTTATTGCCTCAAGTTCTTTCGGTGCCATCATCGACAAAAACGGTACCGACGTTCCCACTAAACCCGCAACAGCCCAAGCCGGCGAATCTTCCCGGGATGATTGGGTCTACAACACCGGTGGAAGTGAAGGCTTCATTCCCACCACACAGGGAAGTTCTGATGGTTGGGGTGAATGGTTCATCACGACAGTGATGAATGACACCGGCGAAGATCTTTATCTTTCCGAACTGGGTTTCCCCTGCAGTGGCCCGACCACAGGAGAATTCGGTTGGGTTGTATGGCTTGATATGGGTGGTATCGTTCCGCCTTCCGGCCCCGCAAGCACCGCTCATTTTTACGGTTCTTTCAGCCCTGTTGAACCCGATCCTGAAGTTAATCCCGAGGTTTACACTTTTATTGATATTACAGAGGCCAATATTGTGGTTCCTAATGGTGTTGCATTCTGTTTCGGTTACGACAACACCGGTTTGGGTGGACAAACAGATGCCAACGGCGTGGAAACATGGGCCTGGTACCTTGACGAATGGGATCCTGATTCAGGATGGGGCCGCACGGCTATTTTGCAGGTTAAAGGCAACTTTGACGGTCCTGTGGCGACCCAAGATGTCAGCTTTGATCAGATCAAATCCTTGTTCCGGTAATGTTCAGATTCTGAATCCTGGTTGCAGAGAGGCCTCACCTGGTGGTGGGGCCTTTTTTAATAGTAGTGTTGCTCTGTTCAGACATGAAATTTCTAAATTCTCCCAGTTTATCCGTGCAGATATAATCCACACCTTCGGCAAGCAACTGATTCCATACCTTTTTTTGAATATCTGAATCGTTAAAATCAGTCGCCCAAAAGCGAATTTTCCGGCCCTGATTGTGCGCCAGAGCCACCACCTTTTTCATTTTGATCAAATCGGTTTCAGGTATTGCACCATGGCCGTTCCAGGCAAATTCATCTGTCCATTTGGCGCTGATCAGGGAAATGAGGGGCAGGTTCGGATGCATTTGCAGGTCATCCAGCCGCCCATCATAACGGATCCACATATTGTTGGCTGCAACCATCGCATTCAGGTCGCGCTTGCCCGAGACCAGAATCTCAACAGAACCCGATTCCAGGTCCATGTATTGTTCCAACAATTTAAGCAAAGGGGGCCATGCTTCTGACCCATCGGTCTTCACATCGATCATCAAGACGATTCCGGAACCATCCCTGTACACACTACCGTTGTTCTCTTTGATCAGCTTGCGAAGCGGGTCAAGATACAGGGAGCTGAGGGTTTTGAATGGGCGGACATCTTCCGCATCATGAGCCACAAAGAATATTCCCGCCACCAGTCGCACATCCACTTCAATGCTTGAGAACCCACAATGAAGGGCGTCCCACAAAGGATGGTCGTGCTGGTAGTCGTTGTGGGCATGGGCCCGGGGCAGGGGGGCGGTGACATCTGCGGAGACCAGGCCGCAGGCAGCGAGGAGAGCAGTCAAAACAAGGCGACTCATTGCGCGAAATATTAGTGATGACGAACGGTGATGGCGAGGAGAGAAACGCGGACCTGCTTCCTCCTTGACCTGGTCCGTCGAATTTTGCCAAAGATGGAGGGGGCAGACGCCCTCTCGGCATACCGACGGTGCTCGATCGAGTGATCCAGCAAGCAATCGCACAGGTGTTGACTGTCAGCTTCGTGATCCTGTGCGGCAGCCTACGGGCTGGCGAGCGGATCC